>JAZSRG010000008.1:0-23660 GCA_045538365.1 Clostridia bacterium | reverse complement strand
GTCCATCTTCAAAAGTCCGAGTTTTTCTATCTCGGTCATATTAAACTGTGTAGTAACGTCCCCGCTACTTAAAGCCAAAGGCACGTGGTCGGATATAGGGTCTTTACAAATAACTACGCCTGCAGCGTGCTTGGAGCAGTTTTTAGGCATACCTTCAACTTTCATTGCCATATCCAAAACCTTTTTAACGGTCGGATCGTTTTCGTAAAGGTCAATAAGTTCACGAACTATAAGTTTGGGGTCTTGCTTTTCCCCAGAGCGACCAAGCACGTCCGAGATTTTAAGTTTAGGCGCGCTCGGCATAAGTTTAGTGATTTTATTCATCTCGGCAAAAGGCACGCTATAAACTCGACCTACGTCCTTTATAGCCGCTTTTGCTTTTAAGCAACCGAAGGTTATAATTTGGGAAACTTGAGCCGAACCGTATTTTCTGGTTACGTACTCGATAACTTCCCCACGTCTATCACAACAAAAGTCAACGTCAAAGTCGGGCATAGATACACGCTCGATATTCAAAAAACGCTCGAAGAACAATGAATATCGGAGTGGATCAACGTCCGTTATGCCTGATGCGTACGCAACTATAGAGCCTACGCCACTGCCTCGCCCCGGACCTACGGGTATTCCGTGCTCTCTCGCGTAGTTTATGAAATCCCACACGATAAGATAATACTCTATGTAACCGAGTTTAGAGATAACTCCGAGTTCGTATTCCGCTCTCTCTGTTATCTCGGGGGTAATTTCTTTATACTTTTCTTTAAGTCCTTTTTCCGTTAACCCACGCAAAAATTCGTACGGGGTTTGTCCGTTTTCGGGAATATATCTCGGTATCAAATATTCGCCGAACTTAATATTTACGTTACATTTGTCCACGATTTCCATAGTCGTTGACAAAACTTCGGGGGTGTCGCTAAAAAGTTCGAGCATTTCGTCGTAGTCTTTTAGATAATATTGGTCGGAATCAAACTTGAAGTGCGTGGTGTCGTCCATAGTGGACTGCGTTTGCATACAAAGCAAAACTTCGTGCATTTCAGCGTCTTCTTTCTCTATGTAATGCACGTCGTTGGTCGCAACCGTTTTTACTCCGATTTCTTTAGCAATTCGAGTCAACTCGTAGTTAACCGCGCGTTGTTCGGGTAGTCCTTGGTCTTGTAACTCTATATAAAAATCCCCTTCAGCAAACATACTTTTGAGTAGTTTTGCTTCCTTCAACGCTCCGTCGTAGTCACGCTCCAATATCTTTTGCGGAATAGAACCGCCTAAACACGCGGACAAACAGATAAGTCCTTCGGTATGGTCTTTTAAAAGATTGTAGTCTATTCTCGGCTTATAATAAAAACCTTCCGTAAAAGCAAGGGAATCAAGTTTTACGAGATTTTTGTAACCTATATCGTTTTTTGCAAGCAAAACCAAGTGAAAATACTCTCCGTTTTTCACTCCCTTTTTCTCACGCATATCTTCGCAAGTATAAAATTCGCAACCGATTATAGGCTTAATACCCGCGTCTTTTGCCGCCATAATAAACTGAATTACGCCGTACATAACGCCGTGGTCGGTTATAGCAACCGCGCTCATTCCTTTTTCTTTGCATGCCTTAAAAAGTTTGTTAATGCGCGCAGCGCCGTCCAACAAACTGTATTCTGTATGAACGTGTAAATGTGCAAAATCTCCCATTATTCTTCCCCTTTTGCTATTGACTCGATTTTACGAAGTCTATGATTTAAACAACTTTTACTTATCCCGATTTTTTGAGCGAGAGAGTCCAAACTGTCTTCGGGAAACTCTTGTCTGGCTTGCGCCACGTCTTTGAGTTTTTTATCTAAAAGATTGTATTTGTCTTGTTTTTTAAGTTCTTCTATTGCTAAAATTTGTCTTTGCGCCGTGTTTACAGTTTTGTCAAGGTTAGCAAAAACGCAATTGGTAATACGGTTTTCGTTTTCACGAACGGCGCGGTAAAGTTTAACCGTTTGCATCTCCAAAACGGAATCAACCGCTCCCATATACGCCAAAAGGTCGCTTATAGTTTCACTTTCTTTAATGTACACCACCGCGCTTTCCTTTCTCTCAGCCACTTTTCCTTTAAACCCAAGCGAATTTAAAAAGTCTGAAAAGGCTTTAGCATAGCCCCCTGAGGTAAAAACGAATTCTAATTGATAAACGTTGCCCGTGCCGTCAATTCCTTTGGGGATAAAAACTTCTCCCGCCGACAAGAAAACGCCTGCAACGTAACCCCTTTTTTTCTCGTCCGTGTCAAGGTTTTCGGGAATTTTCTCCCCTTTATAGTCCGTCACGCCGTTATTTTCTTTCATTATCTCGGTGTCGGACAAAAGGGCTTTTGCTTGCGCTCCTTTTAAGGTAACGTTATATACCGTTTTGTTGTTTAGCCCCTTTTTGGTTTCGGGGGACACTTCGGCGTCATGGTTTGATAACAATTTTAACGTAAACATTGCTATCTCAAATAAATCCGAAGTTATTACGCAACCAAATTTGCCCTTTTCTAAAGTGAGGGAAACGCTTCCCCTAACTATACCGCAAAGAAGGGAAAAACTATCCAAAACTTCACTATTTTCTAATATTTCTTTTTTTGTTTTGTCTGAAAAAGTCATTTCCCTCTCCTTGAACGGAAATTCGGTCTGTTTTTTATATTCACTATGCGGTTTTCTATATCGTAACCGTCTAAAAAGTTCTTGATAACGCTCGTTTCTCCCACTCTTTCGGGCGAGTGCGCGTCCGAGTCTATAATAAACTGTACTTTGGTGTCCAAAACACTTAAAAACTCGTCTATATTCATATTTATACGCTTGCCGTTAAGTTCCAAAAAAGTACCGAACTGCGCGCACGCTTCCGCCACAGGCTTAACTTCTACCCCAAGTCCGTAGTTTATATGAGCAAGTATATCTATCGGGTGCTTTTCTATGGCTTTTATATAAGTATCCGTACTTCTTGCGCGCATTTTTTGAGTTGGGTGTCCAAAAAGTTTTTCGTGAAGTCCGCTATAATGATAACGGAATAAGTCACTAAATTTATTTGGTAAAATTGCCTTGTGATAACCTGCAATTATTATATCAAACAACTCTTTTTCTTCGTCACGAATATCAATCGCGCCGTTAAGTCCGTTGATATTACTTTCAATTCCTAAAAAAATACCCTTGTTCGGAAATTCTTCTCTCAAAGACTGAATTTTTGCCTTCATTTCCCCAAGTTTTTTACGTCTTACACCATACGCCACGTGGGAAAAACCGTGGTCCGTGATAGCGATATCGTGAAGTCCGGACGACACGGCAGACAAAACGTTATCGCGAATATCTCCCGTTCCGTGACTATATATCGTATGTGTGTGATAATCTCCGTAAATCTTCATCATAATCTCCGAGAAAATTAATCTCCGTAAAAAGTTCCACGCCAAACTTCGCGTAAACTTCACTTTGTATTTTTTTAATAAGTTCAAGTACGTCTTGAGCCGTTGCCGAGCCCGTATTCACTATAAACCCTGCGTGAACACGCGACACTTCCGCCCCACCGACTTTAAGTCCTTTTAGCCCTGCTTTATCTATGTAGTACCCCGCGCTTATATTGTTGTGCGACTTAAATATACACCCGCAAGACTTTGCTTTTGGTTGGGTTTGCCGTCTTTTCTCCACGGTTTCACGCATTTTCTTCTCTATCTCGCAAGCATTTTTAGGGACTAAATTAAATTTTGCCGAAACCACCGTACCGAGAGTAGAAATACGGGACTTTCTATACTCAAAACCGAGTTCGTCCCGAGTGTATTCGACTATTTTACCGTTATTTAACACCCTGCAACTATGCAAAACGCTCCCGATATCCGAGCCGTAAGCCCCTGCGTTCATATAGACCGCGCCACCCACAGTGGCAGGTATTCCCACAGCAAATTCCAGTCCCGACAAGGACAAAAATAGAGAAAATTTTGACAGCGCGGGCAAAGTTACCCCGCATTGAGCGAAGAGTTTATCCCCGTCGTAGGATATCTCTTTCAATCCCGTCGTAACGATAACTACACCGTCAAAACCTTTGTCCGACACTAATACGTTGCTTCCCTTTCCAAGTATTATATAAGGAATATTTTCTTCCGTTATATAACTTATAAGTCCGATTAGTTCTTCTTCCGTCTTTGGGTGCGCGATTTTCCGAGCGTTTCCTCCTATTCCAAAGGTCGTATAGTCCGACAAAGGAGCGTTGCTCTTTATGATTTTACAAAAATTTCCAATTCTTTCCATATTACGATGCCTCCACCGTAATATATTCAAAACTTTTGTAATTATATACTAAATCAAATTATCGGCTACCGTTATCCCTTCTTGTTGCAATCTAAAGTTTTTAGATGCAACTTCAACTATTACAGCCAAGTTTCTACCCGGTTTTACGGGCAAGGTAAGTTTGGGAATATTTACGCCCAAAATCTCGCCGAATTGCTCTTTTGCGTGCAATCTTTCGTAAGACTTATGAGGCTCCCACGCTTCAAGTTCAATGATTAGTTCTACTTGCTTTTCACGAGCCACGCTTCCGATACCGTACATATTACGAATATCCACTATACCGATACCGCGAAGTTCCATCAAAAATCTAATAACGGCAGGAGCGCAACCTACCAAGGTTTCTCTTACGTTTTTAACGAGTACCGCGTCGTCCGCTACTAATCTGTGACCACGTTTCACAAGTTCCAAAGCCGTTTCGCTCTTACCTATTCCGCTTTTACCGCTAATAAGTACGCCCACGCCGTGCACGTCCATAAGTACGCCGGAGACAACCGTGCTTTCTGCCAACAAATCGTTAAGATACATTACTATATCGTTTACAAGGTTACTCGTAACGTAATCGGACAAAAATACGGGAATTTTATAGTGTTTTGCGGAATCTATAAGTTCTGCCATCGGTTGCAAGCCCCTTGATATTATCAAGCAAGGAATATGATGAGAAAACATATTATCAAAAACCTTTTTTCTCTCTCTTGACTTCAAACTTGCAAGGAATTCTATCTCCGCTGCCCCCAAAACTTGGGCGCGGTTGTTTGCAAAATATGCGTCGTAACCTAAAAGAATAAGTCCAGGTCTTGACACGGAAAAGGTATTGAAAGTTATTTCTTCCTTTTCTCCGTCGTAAAAAATATTAAGATTAAGCGCTCTCGTAAATTCGTCTATTCTAACGCTAACCGGTTCTACTACTTCACTTTTTTCGTTAATCATTGTATTTCCCCTTTGATAATTTTTTCTATTATTTTGCCAACGCCGTCGTTATCGCAACTATCCGTGACTACGTCGGCTACTTCTTTTACAATATCCCTTGCATTTGCTACCGCAACTCCAAGTCCTGCGACTTTGAGCATAGATATATCGTTGGGAGAGTCCCCACAACACACGCATTCCGATAAACTTATGCCGTACATCTCACACATAGCGCGTATCGCGTTGCCCTTGTTTGAGGAAAACGTCACTATATCTATCAAATTCGCTCCCGACGGCGTTACGGAATACTCTTTTTGATTGCTATATCTCTCATAGAGTTCGTTAACGTTTTCCGCCGAATCAATGACCAAAATGTGGGTTACGGGTTTACCCGTTTTTCTAACGTAATCGGAGAGTTTTCCAACGGCTTTGTACCCAATTTTGCAAGATTCACAATAAAAATCGGTGTATTTCGTCCACTCTTTTACTAAAAGAACGTCGTCGATATATATTTGTATAAGTCGGTTTTCTTCTTCTAATTTTTCCAGTATTTTCAACGCGGACTCCACGCTTATAGGGTTATGATACTTTATCTCCCCCGTTTCAAGGTTTGCAATCATTGCTCCGTTATAGCAAATAACGTCCCCGTGAATATCAAATCTTTTGGCTTCTTCTCGAATTGATGAAAACATTCTACCCGAACACAACATAAATTTGCCACCTTTTGCTTGATAATCACGCACGGCTTGTAGTTGTCGTTCGCTAACAGTTCCTTTCGTGGATAAAAAAGTATCGTCAAAATCACTTGCTATCAGTTTGTATTTCATTTCTCCTCACGATTCGTGAAAATATGCGAATATATTTTCTCCGTCTTTTTTGGTTATTCCTTTTATGCTACTCAATTCTTCCGCGCTTGCCGTAGATATCGCGTCCACGTTTCTAAATTTTTTGTACAAAATATCAATCTTTTGTTTGCCTATACCCTTAATCTCGGACAAAATACTTCTCGTCATATTGTCCGCGCGAAGTTTTCTGTGATAGGTTATAGCAAAGCGGTGCGCCTCGTCACGAATTCTCTGCAACATCATAAGCCCTGCGGATTTTTTGGACAAAACTATCGGCTCGCTTTGGTTGGGCTTAAAAATGAGTTCTTCTCTTTTTGCAAGTCCTACCATTTGAGTGTCGAAATTATTATCTTTTATAATAGCGTAAGCCGAAGATAATTGACCTTTTCCGCCGTCTATTACTATAAGGTCGGGTTTGTCTAAAAAACTCGTGTCCCCTGCATGATATTTATTCACACGCCTTTTAAGCGTTTCCGCCATGCACGCAAAGTCGTCCGCGCCTTCCACCGTTTTTATACGAAACCTTCTGTACTCGGACGGCGCTTTTTTGCCGTTTATAAATACGACCATGGACGAAACTTTAAGAGTTCCGCTAATGTTTGATATATCGTAACACTCCATTCTTATAGGCGGGGGTATTCCTAACGCATCCCCTACTTCTTTCATAGCCTTTTCGCATTTTAAGGCTTCGGCTTTCTCGCCTAAAAGTCTATCCAAATAGTTTTGCGCGTTCTCGCCCGCCATATCGAGCAAATATTTAAGCGTGCCTTTTTGCGGGGCTTCAACCTTACATTTTGCTCCGATTGCCGACATATAACTTTGTAAAAGTTCAACTTTGTCCGCGCTTTCTATAAGTATCTTTTTAGGTACGAACTGCGCGTCGGAGTATCTGTCGGCTATAAAACTCTCCAATGCTTCCGAACTATAAAAATCAGCTATCTCGTAGTTATCTCCGCCCACCATTTTGCCGTTTTTAACGGTCAAAACGCCTATAACGCATTTATCTCCGTCCATACGCAGTGCAAAAACGTCGGCGGACAAATCTCTCGCTAAATTAGTTATAGTTTGACGAACTAATCTATCTAACGCGCCCAAATGCTTTTTATAAATTATAGCGGACTCAAAATCTTCGCTCTCCGCTGACCGCATCATCTTGTCGTACAAGATTTTGCGAACGTCACTGTCATTACCCTTCAAAAACTCTATAACTTGGGCAATAATTTCGTGATATTCCTTTCTTTCTATCTTTCCTGCGCAAGGCGCGGAGCATTTTCCTATATGATAATTTAAGCACGGTCTTTGCGGTTTTGGATAAGGCAAAGTCTTTTTGCAAGTTCTAACGGGATAAACAGCGGACACAACGTCTATAACTTCTTTTATATTAACGTCGTGCATATATGGACCAAAATATTTAGCCCCGTCCGCTTTGAGTTTACGAGTAAATTCAAGGCGCGGAAAGTCTTCCTTTAAGTTTATCTTCAAGTACGGATAACTTTTATCGTCCTTTAAGAGTATATTATAGTACGGCTTATGCTTTTTGATTAAGTTGTTTTCAAGCAAAAGAGCATCTACTTCGTTTTTAGTAATTATATACCTAAAATCGTGAATTTTAGATACCATAGCCTGTACTTTTATAGGTTTATCGCTTTTTTGAAAATATTGCTTAACACGATTTTTCAAAACGCGCGCTTTACCCACGTAGATAATAGTACCTTCGCTATCCAACATAATGTACACACCGCTACACTCGGGCAAGGTTTTAAGTTTTTTGGCGATATTTTCACTCATACATATTTATTATACCAAATTGCAAGTCCCGATACAAGGCTTTCTAACAAAAAATAAACGCTAAAAAAAATTTTTTTTGCTATTGACTTTTCGTATAACGTAATGTAAAATTAAGATACTAAAAAAAGGAGGTTTTTACATGAAAAAACTTATACGCGTATTACTTTGTTTATCTTTATGTTTCGCCGTTGTCTTTTCTTTTGCGTGCAATCCGCAAGAATTGATGTTTAACGGAAATTACGACGTTGAAGCAACTGACGAACAAATCACAGAACTCGTTTCAAACGTAGACACCGACAAAATTTTAGGTGAAGAAAACGTAATCGGCGCATCTTTGTCCTTTGAATACTCAATGGACGGCACGACGACCGAAACTTACGAGGAAGAAACGGAAACTTCTCACGTAGCAGGCACGTTTGCTTTAGATGCAAAATTTTCCGTTGACCAAGAAAAACTAAAAGACGAAGACACTATGGCTGAAGCAATCAAAGCGTCTTTGGATTTAAATTTATCTGTCGAAAACGAATATTCCGAATATCCTGAAGAAAATGAAGAAACTACGGGAAAACTTGGCGCATATCTTGACAATAGCGGTCTTTATCTCAATTTGCAAACGACTACGAACAACACGGACAAAACCACCAAAGGCAGAATTGACGTAGAAGAAATTATGGCTGTTTTAAGTCAACTTATCGGAGGCGCTAATATCGGACTCCCGTCTATTGATGTCAACTCTCAAACTTTAGAAGATGCTTTCGACTATCTCAAAGAAATCGGTTGCAAAATCTACATTGACAACTCAAACGGACACAAGATTAAAATTTCTATAACGGAAGAAGCGATTATCAATATAATTGAAGGTTCTATCAATTCATATTATTACGAGGTTGACTACAACTTTGATATTGAAACCGCAGATATATATCTTGCTATCGACAAAGACGGAGTGTTGAAAGGCGTTAAATTTGATGTTAACGTAGAATATAACGTTAGCCAAGAATCATACTACGGTCCGTCTATTACGACTGAAGGTGCGCTCTCTTTAAACCTTACGATGTTTATGGGAAAAGTTAATATTAGTACGCCAAACAACTTGTCTGAGTTTAAAAATTTAGATTTAGAAGATTTAAGAATTTTCGATTAAAATAATTTAACAAAACAAAAAGTGTGTGTTCGTATTGAACACACACTTTTTTTATTAGTTTTTATAATTCTCTTATTACTCTTGCAGGGTTTCCGGCAATCACTACGTTGTCCCCAAAACTTTTGGTTACAACCGAGCCCGAGCCTACTACTACGTTGTTGCCGAGAGTAACTCCGGGGTTTATAATCGAGCCCCCGCCTATCCAACAGTTGTCTCCTATGGTCACGGGAAGTCCAAGTTCTACGCCGTTATATCTCTCTTCCGCGCGAATAGGATGAGTTGCCGAAAAGATTTTAACGCAAGGAGCAAGCATACAGTTTTTACCGATAGTTACGCGGTTTACGTCCAAAATAACGCAACCGTAGTTTGCAAAAAAGTTCTCGCCAACCGAGATATTTACACCGTAATCACAGCAAAACGGCGGATGAATACGAACGTGCTCTCCCGTTTTTCCAAAAAGTTCTTTTATGATTTTTTCAAGTTTTTTCTCGTTTGCGGGATTAGTTTTATTAAATTTTCCAAACAATTTCTTGCTTCTTAAATGCAATCTTCTAAGTTCCGCGTCTTCCGGAGAATAAAGTTCTCCGCTTAATGCTTTTTCTCTTTCCGTCATATTATTCACCGTATCCGTCGGGATTCATTGATTGCCAACGCCAACTGTCTTCGCACATTTTCTCGATACCGTATTTTGCTTCCCAACCGAGTTCTACTCTTGCTTTTTCTGGGTTTGAATAACATTCAGCAACGTCTCCCTGTCTTCTGGGGGCAATTACGTAAGGTACTTTTCTTCCCGATGCTTTTTCAAATGCTTTTACTATATCAAGCACGGAATAACCGTTACCCGTACCCAAGTTATAGGTTACTATACCGGGATTTGTACAAAGTTTTTCAATGGCTTTAATGTGTCCCATAGCAAGGTCAACTACGTGGATAAAATCACGAACACCCGTGCCGTCTTTAGTCGGATAATCCCCCCCAAATATACTGAGTTTTTCTCTCTTTCCAATTGCAACTTGAGCAACGAAAGGAAGTAAGTTATTAGGTATTCCTTGGGGATCTTCGCCGATAAGTCCACTCTCGTGCGCCCCTATTGGGTTGAAGTATCTCAAAATCGCAATATTAAAAGTCTTGTCACTTGCATATAAGTCACGCAAAATGTCTTCTATCATAAGTTTTGTTCTGCCGTAAGGGTTGGTTACGGACAAGGGGAAATCTTCTTGAATAGGTACGGTCTTGGGCGCGCCGTAAACGGTAGCGGAAGACGAGAAAACTATCTTATCGCAACCGTATTTTTTCATACAATCCAAAACGTTAAGGGTACTAATCAAATTATTTCTATAATACTCTCTCGGCTTTTCGTTTGACTCACCTACCGCTTTGTATCCTGCAAAATGGATAACTGCGTCCGGCTTTTCCGCCTCAAAAACTTTATCGCACGCATCAAGGTCAACTAAATCAACTTTGTAAAATTTAGTCTTTTTACCCGTGATTTTTTCCACTCTTTTAAGGGACTCTTCTTTGCTGTTTGAAAGGTTGTCCACAACTACAACGTCGTAGCCTGCTTGGTGCAAAAGTACAACGGTATGACTTCCTATGTAACCTGCTCCACCTGTAACTAAAATTTTCATACTTCCTCCTCTAAAACGTATGCCGTTTGCGGTGGTATTTCACCGCTAAAAATAGTGTTATTTATTATATTTTTGCCCGTAAAATGCACTTTTATCGGGTAATCTTTGTTATTTGCGACTATTATCAAAGAACGGTTTTGACTCTTTCTTCTGTAACTTAACGCAGGGCTATCCAAAAACTCAATTTCGCCTAAAAAGACGTCCTTGTATTCTTGTCTTATCTCTCCAAGTTTTTTATAAAACTCAATAAGTTCGGTGTTTTCTCGCCCCCAAGGATAGGTAACTCTGTTAAGCGGATCACACCAACCGGTTACCCCCGCTTCGTCACCGTAAAATACGGACGGGTTTCCGGGCAAGGTGTACTCTAAAACCGCGCACTCCTTTAGCCTTTTAAGCCCCAAAGCGTATTCGCTGTCACTCAATACGCGATTTTTTTGATTTACGCGACCTTGTGGCACGGGAACACCGGACAAAACGTTTAACGCCCTTGCCGTGTCGTGAGTGTCTAAAAAGTTCATTAAAGAGTGTACGACGGGAGCGGGATAATTTTCCGCAATAGTCATAACCTGTCTTTCAAAGTCCTTTTTATCTCCGCCTAACGCGTAAAACAAAATTGCGTTCATATACGGATAATTCATAACGCCGTCAAGTTCTTCGCCAAAAAGATAGGTACGTTTTTGTCCGTAACTCTCTTTTGTTGACGCGTCTTCCCAAACTTCGCCGATAATTAGCGCGTCGTTTTTAGTCTTTTTAACCGTTTTTCTTATCTCGCGCACAAAGTCGGCTGGAAGTTCGTCCACTACGTCCAATCTCCACGCGCTTGCGCCTAATTTCGTCCATTTTTCTATAACTCCGCCTTCGCCAAAAATTAATTTGCGATATTCGGGGTTTGACTTATTAAGTGTGGGTACGTTTTTTATACCCCACCACGCGCCGTAGTTTTCAGGAAAATTATCAAAATAATACCAATCGAAATACGGGGACTCCTTGCTTTGATACGCGCCTAACGAGTCGTAAGTGCCGTGCTTATTAAAGTATTTTGAGTCGCTTCCGCTATGATTAAACACGCCGTCTAACATAACGAAAATCCCACGTTTTTCAGCGTCACGACAAAGATTTATAAAATCTTCTTCGCTTCCTAAAAGTTCGTCTATTTTTGTGTAATCCCCCGTGTCGTAACGGTGATTAGAACGCGCTTTAAATATAGGACTGAGATATAATACGTTTACTCCAAGACTCTTGATATAATCTAACTTTTGTCTTATTCCTTCAAGGTCGCCCGCAAAAAAGTCGTCGCCGTGATATTGTCCGTCTGCGCTCACGATATCGGGTAAATCGTACCAATTATCGTGAATTTTGCGGTTTTCCACGATTTTCGTCTTACCGCTTCTGCAAAATCTATCCACGAAAACGTGATAAATTACGCCCCCTTTAAACTTGTCGGGGGTAACGAAATGCTCGTCGTACACGGTCAACTGCCACTCAGGTAACCACTCGCCGTAAACGGCTTCGGAGTCTAATCCCCGACCTGCGTAAACTATACCCGAATAGGTCAAAATCTCAAACCTATACCAATAAATTCCAACGCGGTCAAAGGACAAACTTAAAGTGTAATTAGTGTAGTCGTATTCGTGTCCTACCCAAATCATATCGCGGGTGTTCGTTTCACTTTCGCCGTCACGTCTATAACAAAACCTTATCCCGTAGGCGTTAAAACGGTCGGCTACGGGGAAATTAAGGGTTATATTCGCGTTAGTCGGAACTGCTCCAAAAGGGCTTTTATATTCCTTTTTTCTCGAATTAAAATTATTCATCACGAACGGGTTTCATGTCCCAAATCTTGTCGCAATACTCTTCTACGCTTCTATCCGACGCAAAGAAACCTGCTCTTGCAATATTTACTAAACTCATTCTATTCCATCTATCTCTATCACGGTATGCTAAATCAAGTTTAGTTTGCGCTTCTTTGTAGTCCGCAAAGTCCGCTAAAACCATATACGGGTCGGGAACACGGCCAAAGAGCAAAGAGTCCGCAATCTCGCGGAAAGATTCTCCGCCGATACCTTCGCGCATAGTGTCGATAATACGTTTGATATCGGGATTAGTGTTATAGTAATAAGTGGGGTTATATCCTTTAGCGCGAATTGCGTTAACTTCGTCCGTTCTAAGACCGAAGATAAAGATATTTTCGTCCCCTACGCACTCGTGAATTTCCACGTTTGCGCCGTCCATAGTACCCATGGTAATCGCGCCGTTTATCATAAACTTCATATTACCCGTACCGCTTGCTTCTTTACCTGCAATAGATATTTGTTCGCTAACTTCGGCTGCCGGCATAATAAGTTCGGCAAGAGTTACTCTGTAGTTTTCGATAAATACTACTTTGAGTTTACCTTTTATACTTTCGTCGTTATTTATAACGTTTCCGAGCGCGCAAATAAATCTAATTACTTGCTTTGCCATATAGTAACTCGGCGCTGCTTTTGCTCCAAAAATAAAGGTTCTCGGCACGATATCAAGGTCGGGATTATCCTTTAATCTCAAATAAAGGTCAAGGATATGCAAAGCGTTCAATAATTGACGTTTATACTCGTGAAGTCTTTTTACTTGAACGTCAAAAATTGAGTCGGGGTTGAGTTCAACGCCGTTTGCTTGCTTTACGTATTCGGCAAGTCTAACTTTATTTGCTCTCTTTATCTTTTCAAGTTCTGCAAGTACGGCTTTATCCCCCTTTTTGTCCATCAACTTATCAAGCGCTCTTGGGTCGTGCATATAGCCTTCGCCTATGGTTTTTACCAAAAGTTCGTGAAGTTTCGGGTTTGCTTGGGCTACCCATCTACGGTAAGTAATGCCGTTGGTTACGTTGGTGAACTTATAAGGCATCATTCTAAAATAATCTTTGAATATGTCTTCTTTTAAAATGTTTGAGTGCAAAACGGAAACGCCGTTAACGGTGTGAGATGCAGCAACGCAAAGATTAGCCATTCTAACTTCGTTGTGGCTCATAATAGCGTTTTCGCTTACTTTATCCCAGTTTGACGGGAACTCTTTCCAAAGGTCCGCGCAAAATCTTTGGTTGATTTCGTTAACGATTTGAGTAATACGGGGAAGCAAAGAACTGAAAAGGTTAAGTGGCCAACGCTCAAGCGCTTCGCTCATAACGGTGTGGTTGGTGTAAGACACCGTTTTAGAAATAATTGCCCACGCATCATCCCAAGAATATCCGTGTTCGTCCAAAAGTATTCTCATAAGTTCGGGAATACAAAGAGCGGGGTGCGTATCGTTGATATGGATACTGATTTTGTCCCCCAAGTTGGATAAATCGGGGTTAGTTTTTAAGTGTTTTTTGATAATGGACTGAATAGACGCGGATACGAAGAAATATTGTTGTTTAAGTCTTAACGACTTTCCTTCGTAGTGGTCGTCTGCAGGATACAAAACTTTGGATATGGTTTCGGCAATAGCCTTATTTTCCATAGCCTTTACGTATTCCCCCCTTGAGAAAAGGTTCATATCAAATTCTTCAGGCGCTTTTGCGCTCCAAAGACGTAAAGTGTTAACTGCTAAAGCGTCGTAGCCTGATACGTGCATGTCGTAAGGTACGGCAAGTACGGTAGAGCAATTTACCAAACGGGTTTTAAGTCCGGACTCCGTCCATTCTTCTTCAACGTGTCCCCCGAAATTAACTTCAAAGGTGTCGTCCACGCGGGGAGCAAGCCAAACTTCTCCGTCTTCAAGCCAACGGTCGGGCATTTCAGTTTGCCAACCGTCCACTATTTTTTGGGCGAATATTCCGTATTCGTATTTGATAGAAAAACCAGTTGCGCAGTAGTTTAAGGAAGTCAAAGAATCCATATAGGCTGCAGCAAGTCTTCCTAAACCGCCGTTACCAAGTCCTGCATCCGGCTCAATCTCCAAAAGTCCGTCGATATTAAAGCCCAAGGCTTTAACCGCGCTTTTCGCTTCTTCCAAAATACCTAAATTAAATAGGTGATTTTTAAGCGATCTGCCAAGCAAAAATTCCATTGACATATAGTAAACTTGCTTAACGTCTTGTTTTTCAATTTTCTTCTTGTAATTAACTCGTTTTTCCGTCAAGATGTCGCGAACGACTAAACACAACGCTTTATAAATTTGTTTTTGTGTAGCGTCCTCCGGCTTAATTCCAAAAATTCTTTGGGTTTTTAAGGTCACGAGTTGTTCAAGTTGAGTGGCTGTGATGTTATTCTTCATTTTGTCCTCTTTTAAAGGCGTGCAACTTTTTGTGCACGCGCAGTTTGTATTTTCTTAATTATTTTACTAATTTTTCGTAGGTTTTCATATATTCTTTAGCCGATTTTTTCCAACTAAAGTCCGCTTTCATATCGTTTGCAACGAGTTTCGCCCATTGTTCTTTGTCGCCAAATACAGCAATTGCTCTATCAATTGCGCCCAACATATCATATGCGTTATACGAGTAGAAAGTAAAGCCCGTACCTTTCTCTCCGTCAAAAGGTATAACGGTATCACGAAGTCCGCCCGTTTCACGAACGATAGGTACTGTGCCGTAACGCATAGCAATCATTTGAGAAAGACCGCACGGCTCGAATTTACTCGGCATCAAGAACATATCGCTTGACGCGTAAAGTTTATTCGCAAGGTCGGCGGAGAAAGTGATAAGGGCGCGCATTTTGTTTGCGTAACGGGATTCTACGTCGCGAAGTTTGGTTTCGTATCTCCAATCCCCCGTACCTAAAACTATAAGTTGAACGTCACGGGACAAAATATCTTCTATGACGCGAATAACGAGATCCATACCCTTTTGCTCGGTTAATCTTGTAATCATAGCAATAATCGGGGTATTTTCGTTATAGGTAATATTGAGCATTTCGCAAAGACCTTTTTTGTTCTCCGCTTTGTCTAAAACGGTCTTTTTGTCGTAATTTTTAAATAACGCCTTGTCTTTTTTAGGGTTATATAAATTTACGTCTATACCGTTGACTACGCCCGAGATTTTATATTCTCTTTCTTTCAATATGCTTTCAAGACCGTATGCATAGAAAGAATCTAAAATTTCACTTGCATAAGACTTACTTACCGTACTTACGGCGTTTGCCGACTCAATTGCTCCCTTTAAAAAGTTAACGCAATTACCGTACTCGACTATACTCTCTTTATATTCAGGGAGTCCAAGCACGTCTTTAATTATATCTTTGCCATACTTTCCTTGGAACTCAATGTTGTGAATAGTAAACAAAGTTTTGATATTTTTATATTCTTCTTTGTGAATATAAAAAGCATCGAGAAATACGGGAACTAAAGCGGTGTGCCAATCGTTTGCATGCAAAACGTCGGGATAAAAATCAATAACGGGTAAAACTTCTAAAATTGCGCGAGAGAAGAAAGCAAATCTCTCCGCGTCGTCGTAAAAACCGTATATTCCCGAACGCTTGAAGTAGTATTCGTTGTCGATAAAATAATACTTAACGCCGTCAATAGTTTGCTCAAAAATACCGCAGTATTGTTGTCTCCAACTAACGGGTACGGACAAATTTCCAACGTACGACATAGTGGAACGGTATTTTTCCGCTATATCGCCGTAAAGTGGCAATATTACCCTACAATCGGCTTCAAGTTTATTTAATTCGCCGGGCAAAGCGCCTGCAACGTCGCCGAGCCCTCCCGTCTTTATAAAAGGTACTGCCTCACTTGCTGCAAATAAAATTTTCATTTTTAACTCCTTTTAAACCGTTTTTCCTTTAACTATAACTATCGGATAAGTAGCAAAGCCCGAAAGAGAACAGTTTGGGCTAACCGTAACTTTCTTGTCCGTTATAACGTAGGAAAGTCTGCCGGACTCTCCAACTTCGGTGTGCTCCATCAAGATAGAATTGGACACCTTTGCGCCCTTTCCAATTTTAACTCCACGGAAGATAATACTATTCTCTACCGTTCCGTCAATTACACAACCGTCCGCTATAAGAGAATTTTTAATAACTGCGTTCTCGCCGTACGTCGTGGGGGACGAGTCTTTAACCTTGGTAAATACGTTGCCGTATTTGTGGAATAATTCTTCCCTAACGTTTTTATCCAATAAGTCCATATTTGCTTTAAAATAAGACTTAATATCGTCTATTACGGACACGTGTTCTTTAATCTCGTAAGAGAGCATGTGCATATTTTTGTATTGCGCTTGCAAAACGTCTTTTTCCCAATCGATAAAACTTCTTGCGTACGCAGTTTCTATAAGAAAACACAAAAGGTCGCGTCTTATTATGTAAGCGTTAATGCCGACCAAATGTTCTTCTCCGTTAAACATATCCGAGAACACCATATCGGTAATTCTATCGTTTTCATCCGCGGTTACTATGAGTCGTCTTGAGTTTGCATAGTTCATTTTGGAGGTAAATACCAAAATGTCCGCGTTTTTCTCTTCCATTTTTTCTACCGCGGTTTCGTAATCAATGTTTGCCGCGATATTACTGTTTACGATAAATACGTAATCTTCTTTGGCTTCTTTTATGAAACTCAAATTCGTGTATAAGGCTTCGATTTTTCCTTTATACACTTCTTGTGAGGTGGAGCGAACGAAAGGCGGGAATACGATAATTCCGGCGTTCTTTCTGTTCAAGTCCCAGTCCCTACCCATTCTAATATGGTCCATCAAAGAATTGTAGTTGTTTTTAGCAATAATACCTATTCTGGTTATTCCACTGTTTACAAAATTTGATAATGCAAAGTCGATAAGTCTGTAACGACCGCCAAAAGGCAAGGACGCAGTAGTTCTGTGAATAGTGAGTTCGTTAAGTTTAACTTCTCTGTCACTTGCAAAAATTATTCCCATTGCGTTCATACTCTACCCTCCAACATTGCGCCTTTTTCTACCTGCGTTTCGTCAGGTATAATAGCGTTTGCGCCTATAACCGTGATATCGTCTTCGTTTTCAAGTTCTCCGCCTATTACAGCGTTTTTACCAATTACGGTGTTTTGCGCGATAATTGCGTGATAAACTTTTGCTCCTTCTTCTATAACTGCGTTAGGCATTATAACGGAATGCTCTATAACTGCGCCCGGCTTTACGGTAACGTTTTGGAAAACTACGGATTCGGATACGTTTCCGTTGATATCTCCGCCTTCGCTTATGATACTCGTCTTAACGGTTGCGCTGTCCCCAATGTGTTGCGGGGGAAGAGCGTTGTTTCTTGCGTAAATTTTCCAAGCGCTGTCAGCAAGGTTCATACCCGAATTTTTGTCAAGCAAGTCCATATTTGCTTGCCAAAGTGAGTGAATAGTTCCAACGTCTTTCCAATATCCCGAGAAACCGTATGCGTACATACGTTTTCCGTCGTTCAACATTTTAGGAATAATGTTTTTACCAAAGTCGTTGTCCGAGTTTTTATCTTCTTCGTCCGCGATAAGGTATTCTTTTAACATTTGCCAATTGAATATATAAATACCCATTGATGCTTTCGTACTTACGGGGTTTTTGGGTTTTTCAAAGAACTCCGTGATACGGTTGCCGTTATCTTCCGTTTTCATAATACCAAAACGAGATGCCTCTTCAATAGGCACGTCTATAACGGCTATTGTACAGTCCGCGTTTTCCGCCTTGTGAGCGTCAAGCATCTTGTCGTAGTCCATTTTATAAATGTGGTCGCCCGATAAAACGAGTACGTAGTCGGGATCATAGTTATTTACGAACTTAATGTTTTGGTAAATAGCGTTTGCAGTACCTTTGTACCACTCGCCCGTTTTGCCTCTAACGTAAGGGGGAAGAACGAAAACGCCCCCGTTTATTCTATCCAAGTCCCAAGGTTGACCGTTACCAATGTATTGGTTCAACTCAAAAGGTTGATACTGGGTTAAAACGCCGATAGTATCGATACCCGAATTGATACAGTTACTCAAAGTAAAGTCAATAATACGGTATTTCCCTCCAAAAGGAACGGCAGGTTTAGCAACGTCGCGCGTCAATACGCCAAGTCTTGTACCTTGTCTGCCCGCCAAAAGCATAGCAACACACTCTTTCTTGTTTGTAAACATATTTTCCTCCCTTATCATCTCGTTCTTTCCAAGAAAAGAACACTATTTCCCGCTATCGTTAAACTTATGGAATTATCATATCCGTGCATACCGAGTTTTTCACTTGATACCACCTTGTCCATAAGTTCGTTTCCACCAAACTCCGCGCTGTCGGAGTTTAGCGACACTTTGTATTTGCCTGCCTTCGGAACGCCGATTTTATAATCCGTTCTCGTGACCGGCGAGAAGTTAGCAACGCACAAAACGAATTTACCCGCCTTGTCAAAACGAGCAAAGGCAAAAACGTTTTGAATATTATCGTCCACTACTATCCACCTAAAGCCATTCCAATCACAGTCGTTTTCGTACATAGGTTTGTGCGTTAGGTAAAATTTATTTAACGCTTTTACGTAATTTTTCATTTGACGGTGCTTCTCGTAGTCGAGCAACAACCAGTCGAGTTCTTGTTTATAATTCCACTCGATAAACTGCGCGAATTCCGAACCCATAAACAAGAGTTTTTTACCGGGGTGACCGTACATATAACCGTAAAAGGTTTTAAGTCCTGCGAATTTATCCGCGTAAAAACCGGGTTGCTTGTTAACCATAGAACATTTTCCGTGAACTACTTCGTCGTGAGATATTGGTAAAACGTAATTCTCCGAAAAAGCGTAGGTCATAGAAAAAGTCATTTTGTTATGATCGTGCTTTCTAAAGAAGGGATCGACTTTTATATAGGACAACGTGTCGTTCATCCAACCCATATTCCACTTAAAGGAAAAACCAAGTCCGCCAACGTCAGGTGGCGCGGTTACCATGGGGAAAGCCGTGCTTTCTTCCGCTATAGTTACTGCCCAAGGATAGGTAGATAATATATGCTTATTTAACTGTTTTATGTAGTCAATGGCTTCAAGATTGTAGTTTCCGCCAAAAACGTTGGGTGTCCACTCTCCGTCCTTTCTGCCGTAGTCCAAATAAAGCATGGACGCAACGGCGTCAAGTCTTAATCCGTCGATATGGTATTTATTTATAAAAAAGTCGGCGGATGAAATTAAAAAGGAACGAACTTCCGGTCTGCCGTAATCAAAAACTACCGTGCCCCAGTCCTTGTGTTCTCTTTTTTGGTCGTCCGTGTATTCGTAGAGATACTCTCCGTCAAAACGATATAACCCGTGCTCGTCTTTAGGAAAATGCGCGCTTACCCAGTCAAGTATAACGCCTATTCCCTTTTTGTGGCACTCGTCCACGAAGAACATAAAGTCTTCGGGCGTGCCGTAACGGGAAGTTACCGCAAACATACCCGACACTTGATATCCCCAAGAACCTTCGAACGGATATTCAGTAACGGGTAAAAGTTCTATATGAGTGTATCCCATATCTTTACAGTAAGCGGGTAATTCGCGCGCAAGTTCACGGTAAGTAAAGGGATTACCGTCAGCGTGCCTACGCCAAGAACCTAAATGAACTTCGTAGATATTCATAGGTTTTTCGCGTTTATTAGTCAAACTGTTATCGGCTATCCATTTTTGGTCGTGCCAAACGTAATCGGGCAATTCGTAAAGTTTACTAGCCCCTGCAACGGAATTTTCGTAGTGATAAGCAAAAGGATCGCATTTTAAATGATCGCCGTTTGCGCCCGAAATTTTAAACTTATAGTTATCCCACTCGCGCGCTCCCGCCACGAAACACTCCCAAATGCCTTTTTCATTTCGTATCATCTCGTGAGCCGTGTCCGACCAACCGTTGAAGTCACCCACAACGCTGATTTTATTCGCTCTGGGCGCCCAAGTGCGCAAACGCCAACCTTCCACGCCGTTTTGTACTACTTTTTTAGGCGAGAAATCTTCGTAGGCTTTAAAATTAACACCGTAATAAAATCTTGAAAAACCACTATTACTCAAAATAAACTCCGTTTTCCGTTTTTATCAAAAATGATAAAAATCAACCGTTATCATATAATTATTTATATTATAGCATATATAACTCCTATTTTTCAATACCTTTTTTTGCATTTTTAGACGAAATTTGTACAAAATCGTAATAAAATTAAATATTTTTCCTTTTAAAATTACTTTTTTCGCACAGCGTACTAATTAGTCCATTAGGCAAACAAAAAAAGACTGAATTTTCAGTCTTTTTCATCCTGATATGCAAACCATTTTCGCGATTTAAAATCTTCGTCCATTTCGGAAAATGGCGGTGGAGCGTCACGACCTTCAATTATAGTAAATCCGTACTCTTTTAGGTGTTCTTTAACGATATCGAAATCAAAGTCCGCGTAGTCTTCTTTGTCTAATACGAGAGAAGGCGCAAGCCCAGTGGACTCGTCGTGATATTTTAGCGCGTTTTGAACTATTAGTTCAGCAAGTCTTTCTTCCGTCATTTTACACCCCTTATCTCAAGTACGGTCAATTCTCCACCTTGTACCATAAATTTTATTTCTTTATCTTTCCAAAAAAATCCGTACACCCTATCTCCGTCGTCAATGTAAGACGGTCTTGGGTCTTGGGACAAAATTTCTATCAAAAGTTCTTTTTCGTCACTGTTAATTCCGTCCAAAACACCGTCTAAAAAGGTAACTTTAACGGAATAATCGCTGACGTCGGACGAAAAACCGCCTTTCGCCCCCGCCACACAGTCAACGTTTGGAAGATACGGTTTTATATCATATACGGGAGTGCCGTCCATAATATCCGCGCCCGTCACGAAAACCACTATTCTATCCCCTTGTCTTTCTATCTTTTCAAGTTTAACGCAGGATAAACCTATTTGATTAGGTCTATACGGCGAGCGCGTCGCAAAAACGCCCATTTTAGTGTTGCCACCCAGTCTTGGCGGACGAACCATAGGCGACCACTCTTGCTTTTTAACCCCCGAAAAGCCCCACAAAATCCAAACGTGAGAAAAGTCGGACAGTCCCCGAAAAGCGTTCTCGTCGCTGTACTCTTTTTCAAAGACTACGCGAGCAGGAATATCCGCCAAACCGCTTTGTCTTGGGAGTCCAAACTTGGTCGGAAAATCACATTTAATTTCAGCAATTTTTATCATCTACAACCACCTTTTTCACTTCCCCTGACGAAAACATTTTTCTACCGTCTTCGGTGTCTATAACCAAACGACTTTGCTCGTCAATTTCCACAAAATTTCCTACAAATCTCTCATTTCCTACACGAATTTCGAGTTTTTTGCCAAATAAATAACTGTTTTTTCTATATTTTTCTATAAACTCTTTGCCCGTAAAATAGTCGTAAAAACACTCTAAAATTTTTATGATTAGGTCTTCTCTTGCGCACGATTTTTCCGAGTTTATCGCCCCTGCAATTTCTCTAATCTCATCAGGAAAACCGCCGTCGGGCTCGTACACGTTTACCCCAATTCCTACGACTACGTAGTCGGTTTTTTCACCTAAAAAACTACTCTCGCATAAAATTCCCGACACCTTTTTGTCCCCCAAATACAAGTCGTTTACCCACTTAATTTTCGGGGTTTTGTGAAAGACGAGTTCAATTGCGTCTTGCACCGCAACCGCCGTCATTTGAGTGATTTTTTGAGCAAATTCCAATGTCGGTCGCACCAAAATACTCATATATACGCCACCGTCAAGGGAGCAAAAATTTCGCCCAAGCCTACCTTTTCCCGCCGTTTGCGTTTGGGCTACTATAACGGTAAAATCGGGTAACTTACTTGCGTGTGTTTTAGCGTATTCGTTAGTTGACGAAAGAGAGTCAAAGGCAATTAGATTATATATCCCACGCGCTTTGCTCTCGTTTAGTCGTTCTTTTAAGTTTTTTATAAAACTTTTTTGCACTATCTTTTATTAAATTTGCTTTGCAAACTTGCAAGCATATCGTCAAGATTTTTTTGCGGTTTTTGTTCTCTTTGTACGCGTTCTCTTGCGTTTTGCGCTTGTTTTCTGCCTTCTCGTCTTTCTCTATCCGTCTTTTGTTCCCCACCTATTCCACCGGGATTATCACTCGTTTTAAGGGACAAAGAAATCTTCTTTTTGTTTAGGTCCACGCCCAAAACTCTAACCTTTACGCTATCCCCTACCTTCAAAACGTCGGACGGGTGTTTTACGTATCCGTTAGAAATTTCCGATATATGCACGAGTCCGTCTTGGTGTACACCAATATCTACGAATACACCGAAGTCTATAACGTTTCTAACCGTGCCTAAAAGTTCCATACCCTCTTTTAAGTCCTTCATATCCATAAGGTCACTACGAAGTACGGGTGGGGGCAAAGAATCACGAATATCACGGCCGGGGCGCAAAAGTTCGGCAATTATGTCACGGAGAGTAGGCTCGCCTATTCCGCATTTGTCCGCTACGGTTTTGTAACCGAGTTTTTCAATTTTCTCGGGCAATTCTTTGATTTTGCCGTCTAAAACATGCGACTTATCGTACCCGAACATTTGTAAAAGAACTTCTACGCTCGCGTAACGCTCGGGGTGAACGGCGGTGTTATCAAGCACGTTTTTGCCTTGCAAACGCAAGAAACCTGCGCATTGTTCGTACGCTTTGTCACCGAGTTTATTAACCTTTAAAAGTTCGGCTCTCGACTCAAAAGGCTTATTTTTTCTGTATTCTACGATATTTTTTGCTATGGTTTTGCCAACGCCCGCAACGTAAGAGAGCAAACTCTCGCTTGCAGTATTAAGGTCAACGCCAACGCTGTTTACACAGTCTTCTACAACGCCACCAAGCACTTCGTCAAGCCTTTTTTCGGGCATATCGTGTTGATATTGACCAACGCCAATGCTTTTAACGTCTATCTTTATAAGTTCCGCCAAGGGGTCTTGTAATCGTCTTGCAATAGACACGGCAGAGCGCAAAGAAACGTCGAATTCGGGGAATTCCGTTGCTCCGAGTTTAGATGCGCTGTAAACTGACGCGCCTGCTTCGTTAACTACGGCGTAAGAAACGTTTATACCGCTATCTTTTATCATATTTGCAACGAAAATCTCGGACTCTTTTGATGCCGTTCCGTTACCAATGGATATAACGTTTACGTTGTGTTTTGCGATAAGTTTTAAGAGTTTTTCTCTCGCTTCTAAGTCGGAGGCCAAGCGG
>JAZSRG010000019.1:0-2107 GCA_045538365.1 Clostridia bacterium | reverse complement strand
TGTAGTAAACAACATAGTATTATTCTCCGTACTCATTTACGAACTAGTCGGTCCGTTCCTTACAAAAGTGGCACTCTCTAAAGCGGGCGAAATCAATCCCGAAGGAAAAGTCAGCGCGCGTGAAGTTGCTAAACAAATCTAAAATTCACAATTTAACATATGAGCAGTCGAGTTATCTCGACTGCTTTTTGTTATATTTTTAAGTGAATAAAGCATAATAAAATTGTTGTTTAATCAATAAAATTATAATGAATTTAGTGTGAGCGTTGACATAAACAACGGAATTTGGTATAATTATATAAGGAAACATAGGAGAAAGTTTATGGTGGAGAGATTTCAGACGTTTACTGTGCTTATTGCAAAAATAAATCGCAGTATAAGGCGGATAAAGACCGAAACGATGAATAGCTTAAATTTAAAAAGTCCGCACGTGTCTTGTATCTATTATTTGTACCCAAACAAAACGTTGACAGTCAGGGAACTGTGTGATATATGCGACGAAGACAAGGGGGCAATTTCTCGTTCAATTTCGTATTTAGTGAACAACGGGTTTATTGAGTATGAAAAAGTAGAGAATAAAAAGTACAAGAATAAATTAGTCCTTACTGAAAAAGGTAGGGGTGTTGCTAAATTAATTTGCGACAAAATTTTAGAAGTTTTATCTACGACGGGTGACGGAATAGGCGAAGATATGGCTGTGTTCTATAGGTGTTTAGAAACAGTTAATAACAAACTTGAAATTTGTATTGGGGGGCTGACGGATAGTTCTTCAGAGGAGAAATAGTTATGAAAACTTTAATTTCAACGGATACGTCGTGTTTAGTTAGAAACGACGCCTTAAAAAATTATGATATAAGCTTATTTCCGTTAAACGTTATCGTTGACGGGGAAGAATTCCTTGATGGAATTACTATTAACCAAGAGCAATTAAAATTAGATATGCGCGCGGGCAATAACATCAAGACTTCTACTCCTCCGCTCGGCACTATCATTGAATATTTTGAAGGGTTGTTTGAAAAGGGGTATGAGCATATTATCCACTTTACGATTTCGAGCAAACTTTCGTCAATGTACGATTTGTTTTGTAACGTTGCAAAACAAAACTTTGAAGGTAAAATTACCGTTATTAACTCAAGTGCTGTTAGCGCGGTAATGCTTTCTCAAGTTTTTTATGCTTATGAAGAAGTTCAGAAAGGAACGGATATTGAAAGCATAAAGGCAGGCTGTAGCGACATAATATCAAAGAGCAACGTTTGTTTTGTGCCTGAAAATCTTACGGCTCTTAAAAACGGCGGTAGAATTTCACCTGCCGTTGCGCTTATCGGAAACACTATCGGTATTAAACCGGTTATTGTTTTGAAAGATGGCGAACTCCAAAAGGACAATATGACAAGACGTGTTAGAAGAACTTTTACCGAAAAGATCGATTCACTCGTTAACAACAGTCCCATTACCGATTATGACTATACGCTCGTTGATTTTGATGGAAAACCCGAAGAAATTGAGTATATTGCGCAATATGCTCAAACGCTCTTTAACGGAGAAACGGTTATTAAAGGTATTCTGCCTGTAAACGTTTGCGCGCATTGTGGACCTGGAACTATAGGTCTTGTTGTAACGCCCAAAATTAACGGCAAATCGCTTAAAGAATTCTTTTAATAAGGAAATTTATGTGTGTTGAAATAAAGGAAGTACAAACAAGAAAACAACTAAAACAATGGGTGGATTTTCCTAACAAAATGTATAAGGACGTGCCCGAATTCGTTCCGTTTATGTTTAATGACGAACTCGCGACGTTTACGCCCAAAACTAATCCCGCATACGAATTTTGCGATACTAAACTTTTTTCGGCGTATAAGGACGGAAAAATGGTTGGTAGAATTGCGGGGCTGATTAATCACGCGGCTAACAAGAAATGGGGGAACTGTGCAATTCGGTTCACCCGTTTTGACTTTATTGACGACTATGAAGTTTCTCAAAAACTTTTTGACAAGGTGGTCGAGTGGGGGCGTGAAAACGGCTTGAAAACCGTTATGGGTCCCATCGGTTTTACTGATATGGATCACGAAGGGATGCTCGTTGAAGGTTTTAATGAACTTAATATGAG
>JAZSRG010000069.1:0-5960 GCA_045538365.1 Clostridia bacterium | reverse complement strand
ACCGTTTCGTTACCGGACACAAGCACGGTGCCGTGAACGTTACCGTCAACCATAAACTCGACTTTATAACTTTCCTTTTCTCCACACGCCGTAATGCACGCAGTCAAGGTTGTTAAAATAATCAAGCATAATAAAACTTTTACAAACAAACTCTTTTTTTGCATATTTGTTCTCCTTTTTGTTCTCCTTTTGCCACATTGTACCACTTAATACAAAAAAATAAAATAGTACAACCACACAACTGTCAAAAACTGTCAGTCACGCTCTTTCATAAAATAGTACTCGCCTTTTCCTTCTTTAGTGTACAAAACCTTTTTGCTTTTGTTTTTCATTAAAAAAGACGAGATTTCTAAGACGTAACGATAGAAAGTGCGTTCACTAATAAAGTGATTTTTGCAAAATTCTTCTCGTTGCACCGTCTTGCCGGAGTTCAACTCCTCGTAAAGACTTAAAATAATTTGCGTCTTCATTCTTGCCTTTTAAACAGCGCTATTTCGTTTTATTCGATCGTGACTTTACTTTAACACGGTTTTTGATTTTTTTGCCCAAATAAACCTTTGCGGGGGCGTTAAGTTTTGAGCCCAAGCGTAAAGTTTGGGGCTTTTTTGTGCTTTTTTAAGAGTTTTTTGCCTTATTTGCCCTTTATGCTCTCTAATTCTTCTTTAAGAGAACCAATCAACGCGTTGTTGCTTTCAATGGTTTTTAAGTACTCTTCTTTCATGCTTTCGCTTTTCTCTAATTGCGTTATAGTTGACTTTAAGTTCTTTTCAAGCCCTGCGGTGTAACTCGTAAGATTTGCAAAAACTATACCGCAAACTGCCAACACGATAACCATCGCGCAACTTAACGCCACGGACAACCATTTGAGTTTTTTGACCGTCTTTATATCGTTTCTAACGGACTGGGTTTGCTCTGTATCTATTCCGCTCAAAAGATCGTCAGGTGACACGGAATAAAGTTCGCTTAATTGATTGAGTATATCCAAAGTGGTAACGCCACCGTTTTCCCACTTGGAAACGGTTTGACCTGTGACGAAAAGTTTTTCTCCGACGTCGCTTTGGGATAAGGAATTTTTAATGCGTAATTTCTTTAAAAATTTACCGAGTTTAACTCCGTCGAATTTTTCGGGTGGAATTATCTTGCTCCCGTCCAAAAGTTCGCGTTTATTTATCTCGTCAATAGATAACGATAAAACGGTACAAAGTTTGCATAAGGCGTTAAGGTCGGGCATGCTTTTGCCGTTTTCCCATTTGCTTATAACGGGGGTAACTACGTTAAGTTTTTGACTCACGTCGTCTTGCGTTAAGCCACGCTCTCGTCTTACAAATCTCAAAAATTCGCCGAAATTTTCCATTTTTATCTCCTACAGTTATTTACTATTATAACAGTTTTGTACAAAATCCGTCAATTTTTTCCTATGACAGAAACTGTCAGTATTAAAAAACCCCGAAAACGCTATTCGCTTCGGGGCAAAATCAATCTATCAATCCAAACATCTTAAGTAAATCAAATCGCGTTTTTTCCACAATGTCGCCCAATCGTTTCATTTTGTCGTGAAAATCAAGTAATTTTGCGTAAGTGTCGTTTATGCTCTTCTCCCAATTCTTGCTTTTATCATACATAAAGTCCACGTACGCGCCGTGAACGAGCCAATTTCTCACCCGTCTTATCTCACGCATAAGTTTGTAGTCTTCCTTTGTAATAAAAGGCTTTCCGTCCGAATTATCAATCTCTTCAAGTTCTTTAAGTACAGTGCCTAACGCCTTGTCTTGAATATACGCGTAGTTTTCGTCAAAGTTTCCGTTCTTCATGCCGGCGTAAATTAGTTTAACGTCGTGCTCTATTCTTTGGCACTCCATAATAGTTTCCCCGGCAAGTATGTGAAATTTGTCCAAGTAAGCCATATTATCTCCTAAGATTAGTTTAGATAATTATATATGATATTTTATAAATAATCAAGTCTAAATTTTTAAACAAAAAAAAATCGGAGTCTTTCAACTCCGATTTTTATGTCTTTTTTTATTCTTCGTCAACAATCTCTGAAGTTTTAACTTTATCAAACAAATCAACGACTTCTTGAGAAGGCTTTTTGGTTGCGTAAGACACCGCTACCGCTACTACTAAGCCGATAATGAAACCGGGTACGATTTCATACAACTGCGTATTTGCAATAAGACTGGTCATGCCGTAGTACTCAAGGTTGAAGCAAATCATCCAAAGCAAGGATACGGCAAAGCCCGAAAGAATACCTGCGATTGCTCCTTTGTAGTTGAGTCTTCTCCAGTACAAACTCAAAATTATAACGGGACCAAACGCTGCGCCGAAGATTGACCAAGCGGCGGAAACCAAGCCCATAATGTCGGTAAGGCTCAATAAGTGTACCAAAACTGCAAGGCCAAACGCTACTACGGTTACGCCTACAACTGCAAGTCTTCCTACGTTCAATACTTGTTTGTCCGTTGCTTTTTTGTTTATCTTCGTCTTATAAATATCTGATGCGAAAGCAGACGACGACGCCAAAAGTTGAGAGTCCGCCGTGCTCATTGACGCTGCAATAATTGCTGATATTAAAAGTCCGCCGATAAGAGCCCAAGGACCGGTGAAGATTTCTCTAACAACGGTTGCAAATACGAGTTCTTTGGTCGAGCCGTCCAAAGGAGTGGTCAAGAATTCACGAGCAACGAGCGCGAGAATAGTTGCCATAGCGAGAATTAAGAAAGTCCAAGTTGAACCGATAATTTGAGATTTTCTCATTTCCTTTTTGGACTTGATTGCCATATAACGCACGATAATGTGAGGCATACCGAAGTAACCGAGTCCCCAACCTAAACCTGTCAAAATGTTTGCAATACTTGCCCAACTAAACGTACCGTCAGCCAACATATTGTAATAGTTTTCGGGAATTGCTCCGCCAACTACAATCGACGGATCTCTTTGACCAACTAACACCCACGCAATGATAGGTATAATCATAAGTGCTGCAAGCATAAGCATTCCTTGGAAGAAGTCCGTCCAACAAACTGCTTTAAATCCACCGAGCAAGGTGTAAGCCAATATGATTATAGTAAATAAAATCATACCAACCATTTTCATATCCGTGGTTTGGCTCGGAACTAACATTGCAAATAAGTTACCGCAAGCGTAAACTGAAGACGCTGCGTAAATCAAGTAACCTACAACGAATACGATAGCGCAAGAAACGCGCAAAACGTTGCTCTTTGCTTTAAATCTATTGGATAAAAATTGTGGTACGGTAATAGCGTCGTCCGCCATACTTGCGTATTTACGAAGTTTGGGAGCGATAAATATCCAAGCCAAAATCGTGCCGATTGCAAGGCCTATTGATATCCAAATTTGGCTCATACCGGTAAGGTAGATAGCGCCGGGTAATCCCATCAATACCCAAGCGGACATGTCAGACGCGCCGGCAGACAACGCGGACACCCATCCGCCCATCTTTCTACCGCCTAAAAAATATTCTTTCTCTCCGCCACTTTTATTCTGTACAAAGAAGTAGATACCTACTCCCAAAACGAACAAAAAGTAAATGACGAAAGCAATCAATTCATAAACGTTCATTTTTCTCTCCTTTTATAAGGTTTTTAAAAATACTTAAGCATTTTACAATAATTTTTATATTTTGTCAAATAATATCAATGTATTGTGGTTTTTAAAAGAAAATCAACTAACGAGCGAGTTTTTATTTTTCTTTGCTATTGCAAAAAAGCAAGTTAATGTGATATAATAAAAGAAAAAATTTGGAGAAAATATGGAATACGTTTTACAAACTCGTAACCTTTGCAAAAAGTATAACGGCAGACTTGTTTTAAAGAACGTCAATATGAACGTAGCGAAGGGCGATATTTACGGTTTTGCAGGCGAAAACGGTTCGGGCAAAACCACGGTTATCAGACTAATTTCCGGACTTATTCGCGCCGATTCGGGCGAATTTGATTTGTTCGGAGTAAAAAACACGGACTCAAATATTTTTGTTGCGCGCAAAAAACTCGGCGCAATAGTGGAAACTCCGTCTATTTATCAAAACTTTTCGGCTTACGATAACCTTAAAATGCAATGCGATATGCTCGGCATTAAAAATTACGACAAAATCAAAGAAGTTTTAGAAGACGTCGGACTATCCGCGCTCTTTAAAGACCGCAAAAAATCAGGGAACTTCTCTCTCGGTATGCGACAAAGACTGGGTATTGCTATGGCTCTTTTGGGCGAGCCTGAATTTTTGCTTTTGGACGAGCCTATGAACGGACTGGACCCTGCGGGAATAGTTAGTATTCGAGAACTTATTATCAGACTAAACCGTGAAAAAGGCATAACCTTTTTAATCTCGTCCCATATTTTGACCGAATTATCCTTGGTTGCGACCAAGTACGGCATAATTTCTCGCGGTACGATTATTAAAGAAATTTCCGCGGACGAACTAAAAAACGAGTGCAGAAAGACTACCTTTATCCACACTCGCGACTTGTCTTTAGTTTTTGAGTCGTTATCCAAAATTCTTCCCGCAGACGATATAAAAGTCGAGCCACTTGGAGTTAAAGTTTTCGGGGATATCGATTTAACCGAAGTGCTTAAAAAGATTCTTGCAGACGGCGCTAAAATCACCGATATTAAAACGAGCGACACTAATATTGAAGAGTATTATATGTTACTTTTAGGGGGTGGAAGAAATGCGTAATCTTATTAAAATCGACCTTAAAAGACTACTAAAAGACAAATTGTTTTTAGTTTTGGCTATTATTGGATTAGTTTTGGCTATTATCTCCCCTTTGCTTAATAAAGTAATTTTCACGGGACTTGGCGCGGACGAAGAAATTATGGGACTTCTCAATATAAGCGGTAAATCTTTGTTTTTTGGAAGTTTTTCGCTCGGCAACAATTTTGGACTAATCGCTCCCATTTTTATTGCAATAGTTCTCTTTAAAGACTTTTCGCAAGGAACGGTTCGCAACAAAGTTATTTGCGGTAAAACTCGCGTTCAAATTTTCTTGTCCGCCTTTATTAGTAGCACTATCGTGCTTTTTGCAGTAGTACTCGCTCACGCCCTTATATCTTTGGCTCTCTCCTGCGCCCTTTTCGGATATCAAGCAACGCCTTTTACTATAGGGGACTTTGGATATTTAATACTTTCTATATTTTTCGAGTTACTTGTGTATATTAGCATATCAGCATTTATAACGCTTATTTGTATGACTATGAAAAATATGGGACTTGTTATCGTCGTGTACGTTGCTACCGCTATGGTGCTCTCCCTTTTGGACGGAATATTTACGGTGGCTCTCGCCTTTATGGAAAACGGTACTCTCTACGACGTATTCACTTTCTTGACCAAAATCAACGTTTTCGGCGCGTCCTACCCTGTCGGCGCAAGCACGGCTTACACTTTCCCCGACCTCATGTACTCAATTTTCACCCCAATTATTGCAGGCTCGGCATGGGTGGCTCTCGGCTTACTCGCATTTAAGAGAAAAGATTTGAAATAGTCAAACAAAAACCAAACGCACGCTTTTCAGCGTGCGTTTTTTGTTTTAAAGTGCAATTATTTCAACAATTCCCATTTGTTCAAAAAATCGTTCTTTGTATCTTGAAATTTTCTCATAGGATTATCGTTATGCTTAATTCCATTTTTTCCCGGAGTATTCAACCACCATTGATGTCCACCTCTTATTGTCTTTGCCACGCACTCACTAGGAACTATATGATACTCTGGAATATCAAAACCATTTAAACAAACAAAAATATAAAAAATATTTTCTCCTATAATTTCTTCATTTTTCTTGTTTAAAGTCCATTCTTTTTTGTTTGAATGATTTGTTTTTACTTGTATAGCAAATTGCTTCTTTGTTTCTCTATCAAAGATCAACAAATCAAACATTTCTACGTTTGACATAGGAACAGCAACACTATATCCTCGCCTTTCTAATTCTCCTGCAACAAAATATTCT
>JAZSRG010000037.1:0-5569 GCA_045538365.1 Clostridia bacterium | reverse complement strand
AAAAGGAGTGTTCGTTTGAACACTCCTTTTTTTTGTTTTATAATTTAACTTTTACGTTTTCTCTATCCGTATAGTCTATTCTCGTACCTTTACTTTCTAAAGAATCTATATATTCAAAGTACGCTTCTCGACTCTCGAACATAGGCTTATGCTCTTTTATTATTTTCTTTGCGCCTTCTCCGTTTCCGCGAAGGAGTAACAAAAGCAAAGTTAATTGCCATTTTGCGTTAAGCACAAGACCTTTTTCTCTATCTACGATTTTATAGTTGCTTCCGTGCGAATTTCCTTCCGCGCAACCTATATACGGATGAATTGCAGGCATTATACAGGACAAGTCCCCCATATCGGTTGAGCCCGTGCCCGTTTGTTCGCAAATTTCAAATTTTTCTCCGCCCGACACCATTTCATAAGCGTTTTTTGCAAGCATAGTCAAATTTTGGTCGTTAAGCAAAGGCGCGTAACCCACCATATCGTTTATTTCTACGTTATTGTCAAGAGATAAAGCCGAGCCTATCAACGCTTGATTTATTCTCTTGTTGTTTTTGAGCATACCGTCAAAAGTTTTGCTACGAACAAAGGTTTCTATCTTTGCGCGCTCGGGAATAGCGTTTACCATATCCCCGCCGTTCGTAATTATCGGGTGAAATCTTATAAGGTCGGCTTCTTCAAAGGTTTCGCGGATAGCGTTTACGGCGTTAATTCCGCAAGTTGCAGCGTACAGCGCGTTTTTACCCATCCAAGGCATTGAGCCTGCGTGCGCGGACATTCCTTTGTATTCCACCGTCTTTGCTAAAATACCAACAGAGCCTTTCATTATGCGAGAAGCAACACCCGTGTGTACCATAAAAGCAATATCTACGCCGTCAAAGTAACCGCGGTGCAAAAATTCCGTTTTTCCGCCGTAATACTTGATTTTGCCTTCCTTCATCAAAGATTGTCTAAACTCCATTTCCAAAAGTTCTTCGGCAGGAACGGCGCACAAACGAATACGACCGCAAAACTTATCAAGTATGCCTTCTTCTTTAAGCGCGCCCGCAATACCTAAAAGGGTTGCGCTTTGCACGTGGTGACCGCAAGCATGTACCGCGCCCGTTTCAGTATCACTTTCCGGGTGATTAGGACAAATTACGGAGTCGAGTTCGGCTAATATTAAAACTTCCGGTCCTTCTCTTCCCGTATCAATTACAGTGTAAAAGCCCGTAATGTCGTCGGGTTTTACGAGTTCGTAGCCAAGTTCTTCAAATTTTTCCACCAAATAAGCCGTGGTTTTATACTCTTTGTATCCCGTTTCTGGGTTATTCCAAATATATTCTTCGGCTTCGAACATCAAATCTCTTTGTTTTTCTACCGCTTTTATAATATCTATCATAATTTATCTCCCCTTTAATAATTAAATTCCACCTTAACGCCGTAGTCTTTTTTCGGCTTAAAATCTTTATCAAATACGGGTTTGCCGTCTTTTACGCCCATAAAACCTACCGCGCAACGCAAAAGTAATTCGCTTGCAACGGAAGTAAATCCGTGGTTACAACTTGCCGTCGGCGAATCGTGCTCCCACAAAGTGCCCGTTTTCTCCGCCATTTCTGCAAAATATTCCAAGCACTCCGTAATTACTCTATCATACTCTCCTATCTCGCAAAGCCAGAAGAAACGGAGATAATTGCCTATAAACATATTGCTTCTGCCAATCTCGGGATACTTGTCCTGCGCTCTAAGCGGTCCGAATTCTTGCGCTATTTTCTTTTTGTATTCCATACTTGTGTCAATACCCGTAAACAATGCGTAATATTGACAAGTTTCGCTCACGTGAGTGTCGCAACGAACTAATTTGCCGTTTTCTCTTACGGCGTTATCTGCAAAGAAATTACCGTCAAAGGACTGTGAAAGTATGGTCTTTTTGATTGTTTCCGCTTCGTCATTTAATTTCTTATCATTATAGAGAATACTTGCTTTTTCGAGCATATACGCATATAACATATTTGACGGATAGTTTACCCCTTTAGTGTATTCCGCGTCGTTGCATACACTCCACTCGATAAACACCCAACTCTCAAGATTTTCCAAAAGTCCGTCTTCGTTTTTGTACTTTTTGAAGAAATCAATAAGTCCGTAAACTTTGTCGCGCGCTTTATCTACGAGAGTTCTGTCCCCCGTTCTTGCTAAATAATCTTCAAGTTCAATAACGAACCACATAGCCCAGTTGGGGATATAAGTACCGCCTTTGGACTGACCTGGGAATATCATCATAAACATTCTCTCGTCAATCTCTTCGTGGCTACCTATTATATGGTTTTCAAGATACGCTCTTTCTATCGTGTTTTTAGCGGTCAAAGTTCTTTCCGCTTTTGCAGTAAAGAACGTGTCGCAAAGCCAACCGGCTCTTTCTCGTCCCGGACAGTCCATAAAAATATCGACTGCGTTTTGGCGGAAAGAGTTTTTAGCCGCTTCAAAAACTTTTGCAAATTTTTCGTTGCCCGAAACCTTAACTCTATCAGCGTGCGCATTTTCAAAAGTTATAACACTCGGCGTAATTTCGGCATCCCCGCTTACAACGAGTTTTAAATACTTAAACGCGTACGGCTCGCTCGTGATAAATTCGTACTCGCCAACGGGAAATTTTACAACTACTAAATCGTTACAAGCCGAACGACGGAAAAACCAGTCGTCTAACTTGTTCTCCACCTTTTCTTCTCCGTCTGGAATAACTTCTTCAAATATTGTGAAAACTTCTATCTCTTCGCTCGCTTTAACGTTTAGTTTTATAAAGCCCGTTCTTTCCGTTTCAAGGGCGTAGTTGTATTCCCTATATCCCTTTGCTTTTTCAATAAAATCTTTTTGGATATTAAATTGTCCTTCAAAAGGCTTGCAATCTTGTCTATTTTGCCACCACAAAAGAGAAACGGTTTTTACGCCCGCAAACTCTCTCTCACCTAAAAACTCAAAGCCAACTTCGCTGTAATCAGCCTTGTCCCCTATGCCGTCTATAAGCACGGGCGCGTCAACTTCGTAAATGGGCAAAACGCTAAAATCCGTCTTAGTAAAGTCGTACTGCTCCATAAAGCCCCTTTGTACGCTATAACGAAGTTGACTATCTATAACGCACGAATATCTTCTTGCTTCAAAGTCTAAAGCGGTGTAAACAACGTCCTTTCCGCTTAAAATTTCCGCGCCAAGGTAAGGTAATTGATAATCGTTTGAGTAAGTGGGAATACCGTAGGACGATAGGTCTATACAAAGATATTTTGCGCCTTTTATATCCAAAACTCTTTTTCTTGCATACCCTGCCGCCGTTCTTTCCGGTCCGTAGGATACGAATTTACCGTCCAAATACACTCTATAAAAATCTGCGCCGTACAATACGAGAGTATCTACGTCTTTTTCAAGTTTTAATTCAAAAGAAAGTCTATTATTTTGTTTTTCCCTTTCCCCTGCCCATACGAATTTCATTTTACTTCCTCCTTATATGAATTTGACTGTTTCTAATGAAACAGTCAACCATCTTTATTATTATAACTAATTATCTATCAAATTGCAATACCAAATTCATTTTTTAAGTGTGTTTTTTATGCTTTTTAGTGTGTTTTTATGCTAATTTCGTATGATAATGTAAACTACGTAGGCAACGTACAAAAGCAACATTATTATGCCTTGCCATCTTTTTGTCTTTTTGCAAAATAGGGCTATTCCCATAATAATTAAACCTGCAAGTATCATAACTATGATATCAAAAATCAAAGACGGGGACATAGTTAAACTCTTAATGGTTGATGCCGAGCCAAGTATAAATACCATATTGAAGATATTCGAGCCGATTACGTTACCTATTGCAATATCGTTTTCTTTTTTAACGGCTGCAACCACGCTCGTTACGAGTTCGGGAAGAGAAGTTCCAACGGCAACTATGGTTAGTCCTATCAAGGCTTCGCTCATGCCTAAAAGTCCAGCAAGTCCCGACGCGTTGTTTACTACCAAATTTCCCCCGAAAATAATGCCTGCTATTCCTAAAACGGTAAAAATTATGCTTTTCCAAATAGGCTCTTTTTTGTCGTTTTCTTCAATTTCGGGTTGATTTTTTCTATCCACTTTTGCTCTCATAATAAGGAAAACAATGTATGACACAAAAATCACCAAAAATACAATAGACTCTACTATATCCAAAACGTAAGGGGTAATTACAAGAGTGAAAATCAAGAAAACGCCAAAGATTGCTAACATTATAGGTAAATCAAAAACTTTGATTTCTCTATTTATTACAAGGGGTGTAATGATAGATGCAACGCCAACGATTAGCAAAACGTTTGCTATATTCGAGCCAACTGCGTTTGCTATACTTAGATCGCTTAATCCTGATACTGCGCTATTTATAGACACCGACGCTTCGGGTAAACTCGTACCGATAGACACCAAAGTTAAGCCGATAACCAAGGTCGGTATTTTCATTGCGCGAGCAATATTGCTTGAGCCACTTACAAAAAAGTCCGCGCCTTTAATTAGCAAGACCATACCAACTATAAGCCACAAACAAAACGGTAACATTTTAAGAAACATATTGGGCCCTCCTATTACTCAAATAATTATATCACTTACATATTATTTTTCAAAACGATTATTATGCAAACGAATTATTTTCTTTCTTTTTTTGTGATTAACTGGACAAATTCCGTGCTGTAATGTTACAATAATTTTAGGTGAATTATGAACGTAATTATAACAGGCGCTACAGGCGGAATAGGTAAAGCGGTATCGGAATACTTGGGAGAAAAAGGTATTCGCGTTTTTGCTTGCGATAAAAAGCAAACGGAGTTTAACAATCCTAATATAGAGTTCGTATCCCTTGACGTAACCGACCATAACTCTATTACCGCCCTTTACAACAAACTATCTAAGGAAAACGTTACGCTTGACGCTGTCATAAATATTGCAGGCATTTTTATGATAGACTCCTTTATCGAAGGAAACTCCGACGAAATTCAAAAGATTTTCAACGTAAACCTTTTAGGTGTAATCAACGTAAACAAAATTCTTTTCCCTTTGCTTAAAAAAGGCGGAAGAATAGTTATAACTACGAGTGACGTTGCGCCCCTTGACCCTATGCCCTTTAACGGCATATATAACGTTTCAAAAACCGCCCTTGACTCCTACGCTCAAGCGTTAAGACAAGAACTAAATCTTTTAGGATACAAAGTAATTTCCGTGCGCCCGGGCGCGTTTGACACTGCTCTCTCTCGCGCATCTCTTGAGAAAACTCTTGTGCTTGCGGACAAAACCGAACTTTATAAATCTCAGTCCGTCAAATTTTATAAACTTGTAAAAACTTTTATGGGCAAACCGTCAAAAGCGGAAAAAATCGCAAAAATTTATTATAAGTCTATTACAAAAAAACACCCCAAAATCATTTATAGAAAGCACCCCAATATTTTGCTTAGACTTTTAAACGTTTTGCCGAAAAAAACTCAATGTTCTATAATAAAAATGCTTTTAAAGTGATTTTTGCACTAATCAAAAATACAAAGTTATTAAGGAAAAACAGTCAATTTATTTAAGGAAAATACAATTTTTTTGATATATA
>JAZSRG010000183.1:0-10468 GCA_045538365.1 Clostridia bacterium | reverse complement strand
TATTTTAACGAATTTTAATTTACTAATTACTAAAAAGGAGATAAAAAATGGATAAAAAAATACCTTATAAAATTTATTTAGAAGAAAGCGAGATGCCAAAGGCTTGGATGAACCTTCGCGCGTTTATGAAAAATAAACCCGCTCCCCTTTTGGATCCCACGACTATGAAACCTATAACTCTTGACTCGCTCAGCAAAGTTTTTTGCAGTGAACTTGCAAAACAAGAGTTAGACGACACGACTAAATTTATAGAAATCCCTGAAGAAATTCGTGATTTTTACAAAATGTTCCGTCCGTCCCCCCTTATTCGCGCTTATTGCTTAGAAAAAGCATTGGGAACTCCTGCAAAGATTTATTATAAATTTGAAGGAAACAACACGTCGGGTTCTCACAAACTTAATTCTGCAATTGCTCAAGCCTATTACGCTAAACAACAAGGACTTAAAGGCGTAACAACGGAAACGGGCGCAGGTCAATGGGGTACTGCCCTTTCTATGGCTTGCTCGTACTTTGACCTTGACTGTAGAGTTTACATGGTTAAATGTTCTTACGAGCAAAAACCTTTCCGTCGCGAAGTTATGAGAACGTACGGGGCTAACGTTACCCCGTCCCCTTCAAACACTACGGCAGTTGGTAGAAAGATTTTGGAAGAATTCCCCGGAACTTCGGGCTCACTTGGATGCGCAATTTCTGAAGCTGTTGAGGCTGCAACTCAAATGGACGGATATCGTTACGTTTTAGGTAGCGTGCTTAACCAAGTACTTCTTCATCAGTCGGTTATAGGACTTGAAAGCAAAACCGCGCTTGATAAATACAATGAAAAAGCCGATATAATTATTGGTTGCGCAGGCGGTGGCTCTAACCTTGGCGGTCTTATCGCGCCCTTTATGGTGGATAAAATGGAAGGTAAAAACGACTGCAAAATTATTGCTGTAGAACCTGCAACTTGTCCGACGTTGACTCGTGGAAAATACGCTTACGACTACTGTGATACCGGTAAAGTTTGTCCTCTTGCTAAGATGTACACTTTGGGTTCAGGATATATTCCTGCAGCAACTCACGCCGGCGGACTTAGATATCACGGTATGACTTCTACTCTTTCAGAGTTATACGATCAAGGACTTATGGAAGCAACTTCCGTTAACCAAACCGACGTATTTGAAGCGGCAGAAAAATTTGCAAGAGTTGAAGGTATTCTCCCCGCTCCCGAATCTTCTCACGCAATCAAAATTGCTATCGACGAAGCGCTCAAATGCAAGGAAAGCGGTGAAGAAAAGACCATTCTCTTTGGTTTAACCGGTACGGGTTACTTTGATATGTACGCTTATGAAAAGTTCCACAACGGCGTTATGACCAACTACGTTCCCACTGACGATGAAATCAAAGTTGCTCTTGATAAACTTCCTAAAATTCAATAATTAAAAAGTTATGAAAGGACTTCGGGTTTACCGAAGTCTTTTTTTATATAAAAAAGAAAGACACGCAAGAGTTACTTACGTGCCTTTCAAAAAAATGATGATTATTGGTTATTTAATAGTCACTATACCGTTAAAAGAACATTTGTTTCTAACCACACCAAGTTCTCTGAACCATTCACGGGTAGTGAGAGCAAGTTTTTCTTTAGAAGAATTAATGGTTCCTTCTGCATCTGCATACCAAGCGTTTCTTGATATATTATTGAGATATACGCGTCCGCCAATTGCTTCATATACTTCTTTGCCTACGCCGTTTTGGCTATGGCCTGCAGTTTGAATAATTTCACAACCGGTAATATCTTCTGCGCAATTTTCCAAGAGATAATTGCCGAGTTCTGCGCCTGCATCACTCAAGAAGAGTACGCTTTCTCCCAAAGTATCCATACGGTAAACGATACTTGAATTGCCTGCGAAATTGTAGTTTTCATTTTTTCCTTCAGGATCAAAGTTTTGAGTATCGTTCAACGCTTTAATCTTAACGTCGCCCATTTCAATTACTTGACCTGCGGTAATTTCAACTGCGTTAGTCTTGGACAAGTTTGCCATCAAGGTTTCGCAAGTTGTGTCCGCTACGTCAGGAAGATTGTAGTAAACGTTATTTACAGTGATAAGGTCGTTCTTCAAGATATTAGCAAGCGCGCCAATATGAGAAGCACTGTAATTTGATACAAACCAATGGTCAACCGCTACGCCTCTCGTATATAAGAAGTTTACGAGATATTTAGCGTCATTTGCTGAACCACCGTCGATAACGATTAATTCACCGCTTGAAGATTCAATAACGAAAGAACTCGTTAATTCTTTTGCCCAAGTCGGCATCATCCACATAGTCGTTCCTGCCAACAATTCGTCTGCAAGATCGTCTTCTACTAAAACTGCGTTTTTGTATTTGATTTTAGCGTTTAAGCCGTCTTTTACGATAAGTTCTACTACGAACGCACCGTTTTTCATAAGAACTTGTGATTCAAAAGTAACGGTTTGATATTTGCCAACAGGAAGCGCATCGTCAACTAAAACACCGTTCGTGCTATACAACTTAAGAGTTGAATAGTCGTTTTGTTTCGTTGATTCGTCGCTCGTTGCGTCAACGTAAACGTCCATACTTACGATAACTTTGTCTGCAATATCAAAGAGCGCGGTAGGAATATCGATAGCGAAGGCTTCGCTTTCAACCGTAATCAAATCACTTTCGGTGTCTGATACGAGAACGCTTTCTACTTTAACGTCATTAAGTGATAAAGTTTTATCAACGTCTGCGCTGAGTTCTACGGGTGCGCCAGATAACATTACGCCACCTACTACTGCTACTGCAAGAACGAGTACCATAGCAGATTTTGCAAATCTCTTAAACGCTCCACGACGAACGAGCATTACGATTGCCATAAAGATTGCTAACAATCCAAACAACGTCCACATACCACCGTTTCCTCCGTCAGTCATAGAACCACATCCGCAACCACAACCACTTCCGGTTCCTTCAGTGTATTTTGCGGTCAAGGTAATATTGCCATCAACGGTTATGAAGGTACTTGCAGTTTCATAAACGAGATTATCGTCTTCATCATACCATCCTGCAAAAGTGTAACCTGCTTTATCGTCTGCTTGGATAGAAATTTCCGTACCGAATTCAAACGCCTTATTGGTTGCAACTTCTCCATCAACCGTTCCGCCTACTATCGTTACGTTGTATGACAAGGGTTCAAATACTGCAATAATATTTAAGTCTTCAGTTGCTTCGTATCTTAAACTGGTATCTCCAGTCACGTCTTCTTGACGAACGTTATTTACCATCCAGTAAGCAAATCTGTATCCCGTGCTTGCGGCATTTGGAATAGCAACGATTTCCGTACCATAGTTAACAACGATACCCGTGCTTTGTCCGTTCCAGTGACCGTTACTAATAGAAACGTTGATTTTTTCTTTAGCAGTTTTTGCAACGATTTCCGTATCCCCTGCAACGTTAAACCAATATTGGTTACTGTTGGTTACTTCTTCGTCACCAATATACCAACCAACGTAGAATTCGCCCGGATTCAAGATAGGATCAAGTTCGTTAGCCAAAACTTTGATTTCGTCGCCATAAAATGCATCAACTTCACTTAACGAACACTCAACTCCGTTAACTGCAATAATCTTACCGCCAACTGCTTTTACTTTGTAAACAATGTTTTCAAATTTTGCAACGAGTTGAGTAGATTGATTTGCAACGAAGGTGTAAGTGGTGTGAGTAGGATCATTGTCAACGTATTCGCCGTCAATCATCCAACCGGTAAACTTGTATCCAGTCGGAACAGTACCTAAAGTTGCGGTAATGGTAGAACCTGCTCTCGTTATCATAGATGCGTTGCCGTCACTTAAAATACCGCCGTCAACGAACACTACGATATAATCGATATCGTCGTCCACTCTTTCAACGTAGATACCTCTATCACTATCAATAAAGGTTGCTTGCTTTTTAACAGATTCAAAATCAGCAAACTCGCCTGCAACAGTAGGATCAGTTGCGCTAACGATTTCAGGAATATTTGCGTTGTTTCCGTAACCTACTACTTGAGTGTCGATAACGGTACCGTCAACGTAATAGAACGTTACGGTGTAAACGGAATCGTGAACTTGCGCGAAGTTACCTTTACCGTTTGATACTGCCGTGAAGTAGTTAGCCAAACCGTCGTTAAATCCGTATTTGTATTCAAAAGGATTACTTGACGCGTCTGTTGCTTTAATTTCGATATCGTCAATGAATACGTTCTTTGTGAACGTTGCATTGTTTTCTAAAGCGAAAGCAAAGTTAACGAGAGCGCCGAACATCATATTTTCTTTAGCGATTTCTGCTCCGGTGTCCGCGTTATATAAGGTTGCGTATTGCGCGTCGGTAACCAACTTAAAGTTTTCAACGTCGGCAGGAATAGCCATCTTAACTTCGCTACCATCCAAAGGTATGGTGTTCATATCCAACAATACGCTAAGCGCGCTGTCGCCCTTAGGTACACTAAATTTAATTTCAGCGTTTTGTACACGTGAATAATTAAAGTAGTATGCTACGTGGCTGTCAAGTCCCGTATTGTTTGATACGAGGTTAAGCGCTTTGTCGTCCGTTCCTTCGGGAACAGTATTATCAACGTCCCACTTGGTTCTATTGTTAAGAGTAAAAATAGCGGGATCATTGTATTCGTTTCCTCTTGAGTCTGCTACTTTGTAGTTGGAGAATTCAAGAGTAAAGTTACCTTGGTTACTATTGATGCTTGATGCGCCACCGTTAATACAGAACTCAAAATATGCGCTTTGCATAGTTGCTGCAGCGGTATCGCTTATATTTCTCATTTCAAAAACAGGAGTATAAGCCGCTTCGTTTGCACCGATAGGTTTGTGATATACAACGTAACTTGATTTGTTTCCAGTTTCGTAAGTGTATTCGTATCTAACAGAAACACCGGGAATCAATACCTTCGTAGGATCAAGAGTACCTTTAACGGTTACAGTTGAACCAAACTTGGGTTGGAAATCTTTTTCAGTTGCGTACTCTGTACCACTCGGAGTACCATACGCCCAGTTTGAATACAAGAAGAAAGAGGTTGCGCTTGAATCAACGTAGTCAGTCACATTTGCATTCAAATTGTACGTCGTAGGTACAACGAATAAGTTATAGTTTGTGGGGGGGATGATGGAATCGTGAAGATCAAACTCCATATAAACGGACTCACCCGAAGATATGGAAATTTTTTCTTTTGTTCCAAAATATCCACCGTAGTCGCCTTCTTTGAACGTCAACGTTACCCTTTCTCCTTCAGAGACAACGGTACTCGTTGTGTCAGCAAAAGCCGTTCCTACTGTAGCAAAAGACAAAATCAACGCAAACAGTAGGATTAATGTTAAAATACGTTTCATAATTCCTCCTTAGAGTTAAAAGCCTGTACCCTTCTCTCTCGTAACTCAAAACGAGAGAGAAGGAATGTAGTTTAATTATCTAAACGTTACTAAACCGTTTGCCATGTTGTAAGTCTTTACAACAGTACCCATTTTACGTTGCCAGTTACGTTCAACGAGGGTGTTATAAGAAGCAGAACCGATTCCTTCAGAACCGCAGTTCCACAACCAAATAGGTGCGCAGTAGAGATAAATTTCACCTTTTATTTGATTATAAACTGCTTCGGTTACACCGTTTTGTCCATGGTGCGCTGCTTGAACAAAAGTACATCCTTGAATATCTTCAAGACAGTTATTTACCAACCAGTTACCACAACCATTACCAGAGTCACCAAGGAAAAGTACGCTTGCGCCCGTTACGGTTCCGTCTGCTAAAACGCCAGTGTCCATACGGAAGTTAATGTTGGTTTCGTTACCATAGTTGTTGGTAAAGTTCATTTGGTCGTTCAAGAATTTAATGTTAACGTCATCAATATTGATGGTCGTGCCAGCCTTACCGGTTTCGCCGTGCCAATTTTCAACACAAGGATTTCCTGCTTCAAGCATATCAACTAACTCAAAGAAACTATCAGAAGGATAATCTTGACCTGCTGCATCAATTTCTTCTTGAGTCGGGAAATCAGTATAAAGGTTCTTAATCTTAATTGATTGATTCTTAATCAATGCGGTCATTGCATCGATGTGGTCATTATGATAGTGAGAAATAAACCAATGGTCAACTCCCGAACCCAAAGTATTAAGGAAATTCAAGAGATATTCTGCATATGTTTTAGTATCACCGTCGATTACGATAATTTTGCCGGATTTCGTTTGAATTACGAAAGACATCATTTGTTCACTAGTGATATTGGGGAGCATCCACATGGTTGCGCCTGCCAAAAGTTCATCTGCGAGTACGTCGTCAGAAATCGTAAGGTTTCTAATGTCCATATCGAGACCAGATGCGTTTTTAACGGTAAGCATTACGTTAAATCCGCCGTTTGCAGCAATTACGTAAGTTTCAAAAGTAAGTTTAGTCCAAGAAGAGATAGGAAGTGCGTCGTCTACGTACTCATCTCCTGCCGTGTAGAATGCAGCAACGGAATAATTTTCGTTTACTGCTTTTTCTGCGTCGTTAAGTTTGATATCCATAGATACTCTAACTTTAGTTCCAAATGCATAATCATCAACAGGGAAATAGTAAGTCATTTCACTTGCATTTGAGGTGAGGTTGATACCAGTTGACGACATAGCGTCAGACATGCTAACCTCTGCTGCGCTTGCAACCGCTGCACCAGGTACGATAACTGCCGTAGCCACAACTGCTACACAGAGAACCACCATAAGCGCCTTAGACGCATACTTTGCGATTTTCTTGCCTTTACGCATTGCGATTATAGCAAGAACTACAATTGCCAAAATTCCAAAAATCATCATATTACCTCCATTTGTTTTATCGGTAGGCGCTACGCTTCCGCATCCGCATCCGCTTGCACCATTATATTTTGCCGTTAAAGTAACGTCACCTTCAACCGTTACGGTATAAGTTGCAGAAGAAGAAACTAATTCTCCGTCGATATACCAACCTTCGAAAGTACGCTCATCTGTTGCCTTAACTATTACGTCCTCGCCATAAGCATATTCGCCTTCAGTTTTGGAGCCGTCACCGATAGTACCACCGTTTACCTTTACGGTATAAACGATAGGATCGTAAACTGCGGTCATAGTTACCGCTTTATCTACTACAAACGTGTAAGTTTTTTCCGTTGAAACAATCTTTTCACCGTCAGACCAACCTTTGAACGTGTGACCGGTTTTTTCCGTAGTTTTAACGGTTGCTTCTTGTCCTGCATTTATATAGTAAGTGGTCATGTCGTTAATCGTACCGTCAATTACAGTTACGATATATGATGCATGAGTATATTTTGCAGTCAAGGTAGTGTCACGTTCAATTGCAAAGGTATATTCAGGATAACGGGATACGATAGAGCCACCGTTTGACCAACCAACGAATACGTAACCAGCCATAGGCTCAGCCGCTACTACCGTCATTTCGGTCATGTAAGGTACGCTTTCCGTACGATCGTTTTCAACGTCACCATTGATAGTACCACTTACAACGTTTAATACGTAATTAAGTTTAACGTAATTTGCAGAGACAGTAGTTTCGCCCATTACCGTAAAGAGGAATTTGGTATCGGATGAAACTTTTTCTCCGTCAACGTACCAACCGTCGAATTTGTAACCATATTCAGGGTTTTTAGCCAAAAGGTAGATTGATGCGTTATAAGCGATTTCCGCACTGCTTTGTCCGTTAACGTAACCGTTTTCAACGTTTACCATGAAGAGTCCTTCAGCGTACGTTGCAACTAAGTCAACGTTTTCTTCTGCAGTAAAGGTATATTCACTATCCGTTGATACGATAACCTTTCCGTCCAACCAACCTGCAAATACGTAACCGTATTCAGGAGCGTTAGCGATATAGGTAACTTGGTCACCGTGTAAAACTTTAGTACCGAATACGTCTTCGTCTTCGTTTTTGTCAACAACGTCTGCGCCGTTTACTTTAATAGTTGCGCCCGTTGCGTTCATTACGTATTCTGCAGTTTCGTATTTTGCGGTAAAGATTACGTTATCGTCGATAACAACGTCGTATTCTGCGTTAAAAGATACACCGTTATCAAGGTTGTTAAACCATTTCCAGAATTGTTCGCCTTCCGGAGCCTCGTCAGCGATAAGAGTGATTTGCGTTCCGTTGTCAACGTAATGCAATTTGCCTCCGTTCTCAACGTGTCCGTTTTCAACTATAACGTATTTAGCGTCTTTCATCCAAACTGCGTAGATAGTACGTTCACCGTCGATTTTAATTTCGTAAGTGGTGTCAGTTGACAAAATATCTTCGCTATTAAGATTGAAGTCGCTGTAATCGTTATTTACCCAACCCATGAATTCGTATTCGCTACCCGGAGCAATTGCTATAACTTCTACCGTGCTATCGTAATCAACTATAGCGCTATCAGTCATAGTGCTTGCAACCACACCGTTTACTACAGTAAGTTCATAAGGAATAGGAGTATATACGTTGTAGAATTCAACAGATTCAAGAGCGGTGAACGTATAGGTGAAATCCGTAGAAACGGGAACGTTCGAGCCTTCTATCATCCAACCGGAGAAGATATAACCTTCTTTATCTTCTGCAACGATAGTGATTTCGGTATAAGCGTCAACTATTATGGTAGTGTCGCTTGCGCCGTCAATGTAACCACCGTCAACAGAAATTTCGTATTGGTGATATTTGAATACTGCTTTTACGTTAGTATTTTTAGTAACGGTAAAGGTGTACTCTACGTCTTCTGAAACAATTGCCGTGCCGTCGGACCAACCTAAGAAATCTTCTCTTGAGTCTTTGTCACGAGCAACAACGGTAACGCTATCACCTTCGTTATATACACCCAAGGTGTCGCCGAAAGTAGAAGAAGTTTTGAGTTTACCGTTTTCAACGTTTACAAAGAAGCCTCCAACGTTATCTCCTTCTCTTTCCAAGAAAATCACTTTATCTTTCGTGATGAACTTAGATTGAGCGGTAACGTCGTCAATATTTACCCAAGTACCGTCAGGAATAACTGCGTTATTACCGTAACCGATATTTTGGCTTTCATATACAGTTCCGTCGTACAAACAGTAGTTAACGGTGAAATATTCGTCGCTAACGAAAGCATAGTTTTTGTTTGATGCGGAAATTGCTTTGAAGTATTTAGCCAAACCAACGTCGAATCCGTATTCGTATGCGTAACCAGAGGACGCAACTGATACGTTATCAACGAAAGCGTTCTTTGCTACAGTTCCTTCGTTTTTGAGATATAAACCGAAGTAGAAACTGGTTAAATCAAAATCAACTTCTTTAAGTACGGTTTTGGTTGCGCCGTCTTTCAATACGGCTTTAGTACCCGTGAAAGAAAGTTCAACAGATTCCGTTCCTTCAGGAATTGCAACAAAAGTTTCGTCACCGGTGATACCGTCAAGGTTTTTATCAAGCACGATGCTAAATCCGTCGTCTGCGTAAGGAATATCAAATTTAACAACTGCGTCGCTTGCGAGCGTTGCGTAGTTAAACATGTAAGCAACGTCGTTACCTTGTTGGGTATTATTTGCAACCAATTGAACTGCTTTGTTTGCCTCAGCAACTGCTTCAAAAGACTCAAATCTCATTCCGTTTTGACAGTAAGTCATACCGTCAACGTAAGAAACTCCAGAACTCGTGGTCTTGTAAATGAAGTAGTCGGAGATTTCCATATAGAAATTGTTATCAGCGGGATTGATACTACCTGCACCACCGTTTACACCGAAGACAAAGTTGAAGTTGTTAACCAACATTTTGTTGTCTGCAATACCTTTCAAAGCAAATACTTGAGTGTATTCAGTTCCCAACAAATCTTTTTGATAGAAAACCAAAGAACTTTGATTACCAGTCTTGTAAGTGTAAACAACGCGGAGCGTTTTGCCTTCTTGCAAAATCGTGATAGGTCTTAAAGTACCTTCAATCGTAGCAGAACTACCCCAGGTCTTTCCGTTCGTTGCACTTACGTGGTTTTGCGCAGGTGGATAACCTTCGTTACCAAAGATAAGGTCAAATCCAGAGTAAACCCAGTCGGTACTTTTGTTGACAATATCTGATGAAGTAGGCACGAAGAACATATTCCAGTTTTGCGCAGGAATAGTTGATTCGTTAATGGTGAATTCCATAGTTAAAGATTCGCCATTTGCCAAAGATTGTCTTTGCGAAGTTCCAAAGAAACCACCCGTCGTACCTTGTGCAAAAGACACAGCGATACGCTCTGTTTCTGAAACGTTCACAACCGAATCCGCACCGGCATACGCTGCGCCTACCGCGAACATAGACACTGTAAGTGCTAACAGTAGGACAATTGTTAAAATGCGTTTCATAATTCCTCCTTATAGTTAAAGCCCGTTGCCTGCTTTGCCTTTCACCGAACAAGGCAGGTCGTTTAATTAACCAAATTTTTTTAACGCTTCGGGTTGCGGTTTTCCGCTTCCCTTCTCCCTTTTTCTTTATGCTTTTAAGTCGGAGG
>JAZSRG010000035.1:0-3147 GCA_045538365.1 Clostridia bacterium | reverse complement strand
GGGGGCATACCGTATTCAAGCGCAGTAACGTAATCGTAGTCAGCCATTTGAGCCTCTTCGTCCCCTTGAGAACGTTTTTTCGCTTGTTCTTCAAATCTTGCTTTTTGGTCAATAGGATCGTTTAACTCTGAAAAGGCGTTACCCATTTCGCGTCCCGTGATAAAGAATTCAAATCTTTCGGTCAATCTCTTGTCTGTCGGTTTACGTTTTGCAAGAGGAGAAACTTCAACGGGATAATCAATAATAAAGGTCGGGTTGATAAGATTTTCTTCTACATACATATCAAAGAGATTGTAAAGCGCTCTACCCCAAGTCAAGCCTTCTTCAAGTTCGATACCCTTTTCTTTTACTTGAGCGTAAACTTCTTCTACGGTTTTACCGTCAAACTCAATACCAACGTATTTTTTAACAGCCTCAGCCATAGTCAATTTTGCCCAAGGACGAGCCAAAGAAACTTCCGTTCCTTGATAAGTAATATTATAGTTACCGTCCAAAACTTTATCAATGATGTATTGATATAATTCTTCGGTAATTTTTATCATACCTTCAAAATCAGTATATGCTTGATACAATTCAAGCAAAGTGAACTCAGGATTGTGCTTTACGCTCATACCTTCATTTCTAAATTGACGACCAAGTTCATATACTCTTTCAAAACCACCTACGATAAGTCTTTTTAAGTAAAGTTCGGGCGCTATTCTCATATACATATCAATATCCAACGTATTGTGATGCGTAATGAAAGGTCTAGCCGCAGCGCCACCTGCAATCGTATTTAAAATAGGCGTTTCTACTTCTATAAAGCCACGATTATCCAAAAATTCACGGATAGCGGCAATAATTTTACTACGAAGAATAAAGGTTCTCTTAACTTCAGGATTTGCAATAAGGTCTACGTAACGTTGACGATATCTCAAATCAGGATCTTTCAAACCGTGGAATTTTTCAGGTAAAGGAAGTAATGATTTAGAGAGAAGTTTTACTGACGTTGCTCTAACCGAAATCTCTCCTTTGTGAGTTACAAAAACAGTTCCTTCTATACCGATAATATCACCGATATCAAACTTTTTAAAGTCGTCGTACGCGTCTCCAAGTTCATCAATTCTCAAATACGACTGAATAGTTCCGTCAATATCAAGAATATGAGCAAAAGATGCTTTACCCATAATTCTACGAGAAACCATTCTACCTGCAATTCTTACAACCGTATTGTTTTCAACAAGCGCTTCGTGGTTAGCAAAAATCTCTCCTGAATTGTGGGTTTTGTCATATTTTACAACTTCAAAAGGATTTTGACCGTCATCACAAAGTTTTTGTAATTTTTCACGACGGATTCTTATAACTTCATTGATGTCTTCTTCCTGTTGTTCTACAGGTTGGTTAACAACCTTTGTTTCTTCTTGCATTGTGTGCCTCCGATTTATGCTATGCTCAATATTTCAAATTTTATTTCACTACGCGCAGTTTGAACCGTAACTATATCCCCTTTCTTTTTGCCCATCAAGGCTTTTCCAAGGGGGGACTCATTGCTGATTTTGTTTTCACTAATATCAACTTCAACAGTTCCTACGATAGTGTATTCTACGTCTTCTTCGTCTTCTATGTCACGTAAAGTAACCTTACAACCTACGCTAACGGTGGTTTTATCAACACTATTTTCCTTTAAAATTTTAGCGTTATTTATTTTGGTTTCTAATTCCAAAATTTCGCCTTCAATTTGAGATTGTTCCTCTCTTGCCGCGCTATACTCAGCATTTTCAGAAAGATCTCCAAAATCACGCGCTACGCTTATTTTTTGAGAAACTTCCTTTCTTGCTACAGTTTTAAGATAAGTAAGTCTCTCCTTCATTTTCTCATACATTTCAGCCGTCATGATGTATTCTTTTGCCATAAACAAACCTCCTTGGTGCATTAACACCTATAGAAAACTCTCGTTTCCCCTTATATACAGTTAAGCATTTTATAATAAAATGCTTAATTTGTCAAATATTATATAAATTTAATTTTTATCTCGATTTTAATTCTTTAACGTATTCCGCAATTCTTTCCGTAGCAACTTTCAAGTTTTTCAAACTTGCCGCATAACAACATCTTACGTGATACTTACCGGACTCACCAAAAGCATTACCCGGTACGACTGCGACTTTTTTAGATTTAAGCAAACCTGTCGCAAACTCTTCGCCTGTAACGCCAAGTTTTTCAACGGACGGAAAAACGTAAAACGCACCTTTTGGCTCAAAGCACTCCAAACCTGCGTTGCGTAATGCGTTAACTAAATATTTTCGTCTTCTATCATAATCTTCTCGCATCTCGTCAACCACAGCGTAATCGTTCTCTCGTCCCGCCCTCAAAGCATCAAGCGCCGCAAACTGACTGCACGTAGGCGCGCACATTATAGCGTATTGATGAATTTTAAGCATTGGCTCAACCAATTCTTTGGGCGCAGCAAAATATCCCACACGCCAACCCGTCATTGCAAATGCTTTAGAAAAACCGTTTAAGTAAATCGTTCTTTCTCTCATATCGGGCAACGAAAGAATAGACGCGTGTTTTCCGTCATAAGTTAACTCTGCGTAAATCTCATCGGACAAAACTATTAAATCGTGTTTTTTGATAACTTCGCTGATTTTTTCAAGTTTATCTTTCTCCATTATTGCCCCCGTCGGGTTATTTGGATATGGTAAAACTATTGCTTTTGTTCTCGAAGTTATTTTTGACTCTATAGCAGACGACAAAAGTTTAAATTCATCTTTTACAGACGTATCTACGCTCACAGGTACGCCACCTGCAAGTTTTACGCACGGAGAATATGAAACGTAACTCGGATCAGGAATCAAAACCTCATCTCCCGGGTTTAAAATAGCGCGCAAAGCAAGGTCAATGCCTTCGCTCGCGCCAACCGTTACCACGATTTCCGTTTTAGGATCATATTTTACACCAGTACATTTTTCAACGTAATATGAAATTTCTTCACGAAGTTCAAGCAATCCCATATTAGAGGTGTATTGAGTATATCCTTTTTGTATAGACTTAATAGCCGAATCTCTTATATGCCACGGTGTGATAAAATCGGGTTCACCAACGCCTAATGATATAGCATCTTTCATTTCCGATACTACGTCAAAAAACTTTCGTATCCCCGAAGGT
>JAZSRG010000179.1:0-16728 GCA_045538365.1 Clostridia bacterium | reverse complement strand
ACGAATACTTTTTTTATACAAAAAAACCGTGTTTTTCACACGGTTTTTGCTTTATTTGTTAAATAATTCATTTTTAATTAAAACGTTATTTAAACCAAAAATACATTCTCTTATTATTTTAGATATTTCTTCTATTGAGTTTTCACAATGGTTTTTTATCCATTCGAGGGTAATTGCCGTTACACCGTTCAAGTAATAAGCCATAACGTATTTTCTATCGTTTTCAGGATAATTAAATCTTTCAAGAATAGGATCAAATATGTGTATATACATTCGCTTATAAACGTTTTCAAAATCAAAAGACTTGATATTATTAACCGCCGCCTCGAATATTTCTTTATTATCTTTGATATAAGATAAATACGGAGTTAAATATTTATCACTTATAAAATTTAGTTCCCCTAAAGTGCACGTTTGCACGTTAAAAGAAATTGCCTTGTCTTCTTGAGTAAAATAAGACAGAAAATTATCTAAAATATAACGCGTCGTTTCTTCTAATAAGTCATACGTGTTTTCATAATGCAAATAAAATGTAGAGCGATTAACCCCTGCCGTCTTACATATCTCGTTTATCGTAATATATTCAAAAGACTTCGTTTTAAGTAAAGATATCAAGGCAAGGTTCATCTTTTTTGCAGTATTAAAATATTTACTTTCCGATTTATTCATTTTTCCTTTTACCGAATTTATTCTTCGCTTATTTGACGAGCGAGTTCAACTATTTCATAAGCATATTTTGCTTTTCCTTTTTCCAACTTCTTGTTGTAAATAGGATAATTTAATCCGCAACCAATAAGACCGATAACTCCTACAACTATGCCTATAACCATATAAATTGTTCCTTCTCCCAACACTTGCATACATAAAGACATTCCCAAACCTAATATTAGTGCTGAAATTATGCCGAAAGTATACGTGAATACAGTTGCCGGTAATTTGGCTTTGTTGTCGAGTTTTTTTAATGCAACTATTTTTGAGTTGTCTTTGGGCGCGTACTCCTTTGCTATTGCTTCTGCGATAATTTTGTCTGTGTTCATTTTTTTATCTCCTTTTCTTTTTTTGTTTAGATTATACGAAAAAAAAGAGATTAAGTGAACAACACTTTTTATCAAAAACGTTGATTTAAAAATTTATTTTATTATATCAAAAAATATTTAATAACAAAAGGCTATATATTAAAAAATTCCGCAAAAAAATGCGGAATTTTTAATTAAAGTTTGTTTTGAGATTTAAGTTTTGCAATAAACGCTTTTGTGCGAAGTCCTGCGTCCAAAATAGTTTTTCTTATTCTTACGTTTTTAGGCGTGATTTCGAGCATTTCGTCTTCAGCGATAAACTCGATTGCTTCCTCTAGCGAAAACTTTCTCGTGCTATTTAGTCGCATTGCTTCGTCACTACCTGCCGCGCGCATATTGGTTACGTGCTTTTTCTTACAAACGTTTACGGCGATATCTTCGCTTTTCGGGGTATAGCCTACGACCATACCTTCGTAAACTGGTGTACCGGGATCAATGAATAAAACGCCACGCTCTTGAGCGTTATATAATCCGTAAGTTACGGCTTCGCCCGTTTCAAAAGCAACCAAAGAACCGGTCGTGCGGGTTGGAATTTCTCCCTTGAAAGGCGCGTAACACTCGAAAACGGAGTTCATTATACCTTCGCCTTTGGTTTCCGTCAAAAATTCGTTTTTATAACCGAAAAGTCCACGGGCAGGAACGATAAATTCAAGTTTTACACGGGTGTCACTCGGCGTCATGTTTACGAGTTCGCCCTTTCTTATGCCCATTGCGCTCATAACCGAACCCATTGATTCACTCGGTACGTCCACGAAAAGTCTTTCCATAGGCTCGTTTAAACTACCGTTTATAGTCTTAAACAAAACTTTGGGCGTGCCTACGCTAAATTCATACCCTTCACGGCGCATATTTTCGATAAGGATAGATAGGTGCATTTCACCACGACCACAAACCTTAAATACTTCGGCGCTTTCCGTCGGTATTACCTTTAAGGAAACGTCTTTTAAAAGTTCTTTAAATAATCTATCTCTTAAGTGACGGCTTGTTACAAATTTTCCTTCACGACCGGCAAAGGGCGAATCGTTTACGGAAAACTCCATTTCAATAGTCGGCTCGCTGATTTTAACAAAAGGTACGGCTTCGATTTTAGAAGGCGCGCAAATAGTGTTACCGATATTGATATTCTCAAGACCGGATATGCACACGATATCCCCCACCTTTGCTTCTTGTACGGGTACGCGTTTAAGTCCGTCTATTTGCATAACGGTCACTATTCTGCCTTTATATCCTACGTCCTCGTTGTGATAGTCGCACACGCTTACTTCTTCGTTTACCTTTATGCGTCCGCGCTCGATTTTACCTATTCCGATACGGCCAACGTATTCGTTGTAGTCAACGGAAGAAATCAAAAGTTGAAGGGGTTCGTCTTCCTCCCCTTCGGGGGCGTCAACGTGGGATAAAATGGTGTCGAATAAGGGCAACAAATTCTCCCCTTTTTGGGTGTAGTCGAGAGTTGCAGTCGCGTCGCGCCCAGAACAATACACGATAGGACTCATAAGTTGCTCGTCAGTCGCATCAAGTTCGAGTAAAAGTTCTAAAATTTCTTCTCCAACTTCGTCTAATCTTGCATCCGCTCTATCAATCTTATTTACAACGATAATAATTTTGTGACCGAGTTCAAGGGCTTTTTGCAACACAAAACGGGTTTGTGGCATAGGTCCTTCCGCAGCGTCAACCAACAAAAGTACGCCGGAAACCATTTTAAGAACACGCTCAACTTCACCACCAAAGTCCGCGTGTCCCGGGGTGTCTATTATGTTGATTTTGGTGTTTTTGTAATAAATTGCCGTGTTTTTTGCAAGTATGGTAATGCCTCTTTCTCTTTCAATGTCGTTAGAGTCCATTACTCTGTTTTCTACTTGTTGGTTTTCACGGAAAGTACCCGATTGCTTGAGCATTCCGTCAACCAAAGTGGTCTTACCGTGGTCAACGTGGGCTATTATGGCTACGTTTCTTAAATCTTCTCTTTTCATATATTCCTCTAAAAAAATTAATTAGCAGTTGGCGGTGTTTTTTTCTTAAATTTAGACAAAAGTCCACCCGACTCTTTTTGAACTTCGCCCGCTCTTTGGAGCGCAATCTTGGTCAAAACAGGACCGATAAGTTCGTAAACGAAGGTTGCGGTAAGTACGACGGTCAAAACAATGCTTGCAATACCTGGTGTTTGCCACGTACTACTTACAACGAGTTGCGCCATACCGATAGCGACACCGGCTTGGGGTAAAAGGGTTATACCCAAATATTTTTTAACGTTTGGATCGGCTCTCGTTATCATACCGCCCCATCTTGCGCCGAAATATTTACCCAATGAACGACACGCAAGATAAACAACACCGATAACGCCAACCAAAGGTATAACGGTCAAATCAAGTTCTACGCCCGACAAAACGAAGAAAATCATAAATAGGGGCGGAGTCCAACGCTCTGCTCCGTCAAGAATTTGAACGGAATCCCCTCTCATATTTGCAAAAAGCGCGCCTATCATCATACAAGTTAAAAGGGAGGACAGGTGCAAAACTTCGGAAAGGCCAACGCCAAGTAATACGCTCGTTAACATTAAGCAAAGTCTATTAGCCCTCGACTTAAAGAATTTCATCATAAGTCCGAGTAACGCGCCTAAACCTGCGCCAACGGCAACAGACATACCAATCTCACGCAAAGGTTCAAGCAAAGCCGTTTCCACGGTAAGCGAGCCACCGTCCAAGGCTTGAGCGATAGCAAAGCAAATGGAGAAAAGCATTAAGCCTATTGCGTCGTCAAAAGCAACTACGGGCAAAAGGGCGTCGGTTACAGGACCTTTTGCTTTGTATTGACGAACAACCATAAGGGTTGCTGCAGGAGCAGTTGCAGTAGCAATTGCGCCAAGCAAGAAAATGGCAGGGGTTGGAATATCCGCGCCCAACGCTTGCGCTACTAAAAGTCCAGCGATTACGAAAACCATTGCTGCAAAGGCTTGAAAGAAAGTAATAGTTACTACCTTTCCACCTATCTTTTTAACTGCGGACAACTTAAATTCGCCACCGATTGAAAAGGCTATGAATCCCAACGCCAAAGTGGTCAAAATTTTAAGTCCGTTAAGTTCTGCTTCCGTCACGAGTCCGTGCTTTTCGCCCAAAATAAAGCCTAAAATAGGTCCCATCAAAAGACCTGCAACAAGATAACCCGTAACGTTCGGCAAATGTACGAGTTTAACGACACGAGAAAGCGCAAGCCCTGCAACCAAGGTAAGCGCTATATAAATAATTGGATACATAACTAATCTTTATTCCTCAATCCTTCAAAAAAAGTAACGGGCATAGAGAACATAACGCCCTTTCCTTCAAGGTTACTTGCAATAGAGTGAACTACTTCTTTTGCTTCTTCAAGTTTCTCTTTATTTATCAACATAAAAACGGTGTGTGACGCGTCGAAATGATGGTCAACTACTTTGGAAAGTCCGCCGAAAGCAGGCGCTGCGTCCACGTGGTTATTTAAAAGAGCGTGGCGAAGTGAAGTGCAAGGCAAAACTACACCGTTCATACCGTGGTCTTTAAGGCCAGACAAAGTTCTAAGAAATTCTTCGTTATCTTTAAGAGTGATTACTAATAATTCCATATTAAACCTCCTTTTCTTCCGATTTATTTTAGTCTTTTGTGTAAAAATTGTCAATTATTTATATATAGATTAAATAAAAATACTACCCTAAGGTAGTATTTTTTAATCAATTTCCAATCTTTTAAGTTTTTCGATAACTTGAACGCCTGCTCTTGCTTTTTCCACGCGGTTTTCGTAAATCATAGAAACGGTATTTTTTACGAGTTCGTTGTGCGCTTCACAGCAAAAAACGTTCTTTATATGCTTAATTTCTTCCGTCTTGCCGTCACTAAACAAGTCGTCGCGATACCCTGACAAAAGGGAGAAATATCCTTGCGTTAAGCACCAACTATCAAAAAGGTTTTGTAGTTTTTCGGGGTTTTTAATAGGCTCGCTAATAACCCCAAGATATTTTTCAAAATGCTCTTTTTCTCCCCCACTCAAAATCGTGATACCTTGCATATCGAACTTATACGACACGGGCTCAAATTTAACGCCGTCCCTTGACACGTCAAGCATACTCATATATCCGTAACTCCAAGAAACGCTCCACGGCTCGTCAATCGGGAAGAAGAAGTTTCCCATACTGTAAACTATGGGTTTTCCGTCGTAAATTTCATATCCTTGCGGACAATGGGTGTGCATAGCGATAACCGCTTCTGCTCCTAAATCTATAAAATGACGGTACAACTCGACTTTTCCTGGGGACGGAAAGGGATTAGATTCGTTACCGCCGTGGAAATAAATGACAGGTTTTGCTTGGTTTTTAATAATTTCCCTTATTCCTTTGGTTACTCTCGTTAAGTTATATCCCGCAGTACCGGACTTGGTGTCACTCGCTCCGCCGAACTCGTTTTCACAAACCGCCAAAACGCCTACCTTTACCCCGTCTTTTTCAAGATATGCAGGCTCGTAGGCTTGGTCGATATCTTTTCCTGCCCCAATTACTTGATAGTTTCTCTCTTTCAACATATCCATAGTGTGGAACATGATATTTTCGCCGTAGTCGTTGGTGTGGTTATTTGCTAAACCAACTACGGTGGGGTTTAACGCTTCTATGCACTCTATACAATCGTCGCTTGATATTAAGTTAGGTCCGCTCTTTACAATTGCTTCGCCGTCTTTTTCGTCACCGAAAACGTTTTCAAGGTTGACCATACTAAAATCTGCGTCCTTAAAAACGTTTGCAGGCTCTTGCATTGCGCTTTTATAACAAATTTTCCTATCCCCTAAAAAACCGAAAGATATATCTGATGCAAAAACTATTTTCATTTTTTTATCCTTTTTCTTTTAATTATATCACACGAAAAGCGCGGTCTTCCTTTAATTTTTTGACCGTTTTTACTCTATCCGTTTGTTTTTTTGATAAAAAGTAAAAAAGAAAAGGCTTAAAAAAGCCTTTTCCTTTTTTGGGTCAATACCTTATTTGTTGGAGAGATATCTTCTAATCTCTGATACGTTTCCAAGTCCTTCCGCCTTGCCGTCTTTTACGATAATCAAGGTGGGAGCGGAGTTTATTCCAAGGGACGTGGTAAGTTTAGCGTTTTCTTCCGCGTCCACTACTTTGTAACTTGCTTGCGCTTTATCCAAAACGTCTTTTGCTATTTTGCAGTTAGGACAAGTTTTGGTCGTAAACAAGTACATACCGTCTGCAAGAACGTTTTCGTCCGCGCAACCGCAGTCCGTTGCATCCATTACGAGTACGCCTTTATGCGTTAGTTTGGAATTTTCAACGTCGTAAACCTTTCTTTCTTTGTATTCTTGAGTTTTACCGTCGTTCCAGTTTTGTACGGGACGATAATATCCGGTTATACGGCTGTAAACTTCGCTTTCTGCTCCGCAAGTCGGGCACTTGAAATGTTCGCCTGCAATGTAACCGTGTTGACGACAAATTGAGTAAGTCGGTGAAATGGTATAGTAAGGAAGTCTGTAATTTTCCGCAATGGTTTTTACAAGTTTAGCGGTGGACTGCCAATCGGGAAGTTTTTCGCCCAAGAACGCGTGGAAAACAGTACCCGAAGTGTAAAGAGTTTGTAATTCGTCTTGTACGTCAAGCGCTTCAAAGATATCCGCGGTGTAACTTACGGGCAAGTGTGACGAGTTGGTGTAATAAGGAACGTTGTCGTCTTTTGATGCCGTGATAATCTCGGGGTATCTCTTTCTGTCGTGCTTTGCAAGTCTATAACTCGTGGACTCTGCGGGAGTTGCTTCAAGGTTATAAAGGTCACCGTATTTTTCTTGGTAGTCGGAGAGTTTCTCTCTCATGTGATTTAATACGTCTTTAGCAAATTGTTGAGCCTTTTCGTTGGTTAAGTCACAACCTATCCATTTAGCGTTAAGAGCGGCTTCGTTCATACCAACCAAACCGATAGTTGAGAAGTGGTTATTAAACGTTCCCAAATATCTCTTGGTGTAAGGATACAATCCTTCGTTCAAAAGACGGGTTATTACGTTTCTCTTGATTTTGAGTGAACGAGCGGACAAATCCATCATCTTGTCGAGTTTTGCGTAGAACTCTTCTTCCGTTGCGCTCGTGTATGCAAGACGGGGAATATTGATGGTAACAACGCCGACTGAACCCGTTGATTCGCCAGAGCCGAAGAAACCACCGGACTTTTTGCGGAGTTCACGAAGGTCAAGACGAAGTCTGCAACACATACTTCTAACGTCGCTCGGCTCCATATCGCTGTTGATATAGTTGGAGAAGTACGGAGTACCGTATTTTGCAGTCATTTCAAACAAAAGTTTATTGTTTTCGGTTTCAGACCAGTCAAAATCGCGAGTGATAGAGTAAGTTGGGATAGGATATTGGAAACCACGGCCGTTAGCGTCGCCTTCTATCATAATTTGTATGAAGGCTTTGTTAACGAGAGCCATTTCCTTTTCACAGTCCCCGTAAGTGAAGTCTTGTTCTTTGCCCCCTACTATTGCGGGAAGGTTTTTAAGGTCGTTAGGTACGGTCCAGTCAAGAGTGATATTGGTAAACGGTGCTTGAGTACCCCAACGGCTCGGAGTATTAACGCCGTAGATAAAAGACTGGATACATTGTTTAACTTCTTTGTAGGTCAAGTTGTCGATTTTTACGAAAGGAGCAAGATAGGTGTCAAAGGAGGAGAAAGCCTGTGCTCCTGCCCATTCGTTTTGCATAATGCCTAAGAAGTTAACCATTTGATTACAAAGGGTGGAAAGGTGCGCTGCAGGAGCAGAAGTTATCTTTCCTTTAATACCGCCTAAACCTTCTTGAATAAGTTGTTTAAGCGACCAACCTGCGCAATATCCCGTGAGCATCGAAAGGTCGTGGATGTGGATATCTGCGTTACGGTGAGCGTTTCCAATCTCTTCGTCGTAAATTTCAGACAACCAATAGTTAGCCGTAATTGCGCCGGAGTTAGACAAAATAAGTCCACCAACCGAATAAGTTACGGTAGAATTCTCTTTAACACGCCAGTCTTCAAGTTTAACGTAACTGTTAACGACGTCTTTGTAGTCCAAAATAGTGGACTTCATATTACGCATTTTTTCTCTTTGTTTACGATAGAGAATGTATGCCTTTGCAACGTCGGTGTAACCAGATTGTTCAAGAACGTGCTCTACGCTATCTTGAATATCTTCAACGTTAATAAGTCCTTCCTTAATCTTGGGTTCAAAGTCTGCCGATGCGCGCAATGCGAGCAAATCAATGATATTATCTACGTATTGTTTGTTTTGTGCGTCAAACGCCTTTTTGATGGCTTCGCTGATTTTAGAAATGTTATAATCAGCAATTTGACCGTCTCTTTTAACTACTTTGAACATAATTTTTCTCCTTTTTAGTGTTTTGCCTTGTTATAATACCATATATATGGTGATATGTCAAGGGGAAAACACAACATTTAGAAAAATATTTTTTAGCAAACCACAATATGTTGTTGTTTTTGGACATTTGGCACTATTTTACAAAATATGCGTTTTTAACACGTTTTTTACCGATAAATATAGTATTTTAGGATATTTAATTAAAAAAATAAAGCCCATATTCATCAAATAAGGCTTTGTCACGAGAAATGACTGATAGTTTTACGATTTAACGAGAAAAACACAAAAAAGACAAGCAAAGTGCAAGGGCGCGTACAGGTTTTTGTACGTAACCGAGCAGTTTACGCAGGATTTTGCAGGGACAGGCATCCCTGCCTGTCCGTATGTTTTTCCGTTAAAATCAGTCAGAGATTGTGTCAAAGCCTTAAAAGGTTTTTAGCCCCTTATTTCTACGTTTTTTATGGTTTTTGATAGTATGTTTTTTGCAGTATTTAAAAATTCTTCGCTTGGTGAAGAAAATCTATTGTCAATGACGTCCCCGCTGTCTTTGTATTGCTGTAAAAAGAACTTTTCTTCCCCCTTGAGCCACTCGCCTACGCTTTTGAAGTCTTCGTCGCTTTGCATATCAGGAGATACAGTCATACGGAATTCGTGCGGTTTTCCGCTCTCTCGAATTAAGGATACGCTACGCTTAATTTTGTCTATATCGAAGTTTTTAAGTCCGACGGTTTCAGCGTATTTTTCAGGAGAATTTTTGATATCCATAGCGACGTAATCTACTACCCCTAAAAGTTTTTGAAGAACGTCGGGACGGTATCCGTTAGTATCCAGTTTTACAAGGTAACCTAACTCTTTTATCTTTAAAATAAAGTCATATAAGTCGGGAGATAAGGTAGGCTCTCCACCCGTAATGCACACCCCTTCCAAAACGCCTTTGCGTTTTTTAAGAAAAGACAAAAATTCTTCTTCGCTAATACTCGGTTGTGTGTCGGGGGACAAAACTAAACTTGCGTTATGGCAAAATGGACACCGGAAATTGCAATTAGGCAAAAATACGGTGCACGCCATTTTCTCGGGAAAGTCGAGCAAAGTTAATTTGTTATAACCTGAAATTCTCATATACTTATTGTAACACAAAAATAAATATTTGCAACAAAAAATAAAGAAAAAACGGACTTGATAAATCAAAATCCGTTTTTCCCAAAAAAAGGAAGGTTTACTATGAATTGATTTCGATAAGCGTTATACCTACGTTCGTCGTCTCGCCGTTTCTTTTAACGACTACGCTTACCGTTTCACCGATTTCGCAATTATCAAGTACGGCGCGAAGTTCTGCTTGGGTTTTCACGGTTTGTCCTTTAAAGGACACGATATAATCGCCTTCACTCAAATCACAATTGGGGTTTTCTATATTATAAACATACAACCCCGTCGTTTTATTGGTATATATAAAATAATTATTCCATTTTTGATATAACGCGCTTGAAGTTGCGTTGCACTCTGCCAAAAATTCGTCAATCTTCTCTTCCGTATCAAGAGTGAGCACTGTAATTCCCATACCCGGTCTTCCCGTCACCTTGCCGTCGTCTATTATATCGCAAGCCGTTTTAACGGCAGTTTTAATAGGAATTGCAAAGCCTATTCCTTCTATTCCAACACCCGACGACTTTGCGTTTACTATACCTATTAGTTGACCGTATATATCAAACATTCCACCGCCCGAGTTACCCCCGTTTACAGCCGCGTCCGTTTGCATAAGCGTCATTGTGTGGTTTTCTAAAGTTACTTGTCTTTCGAGCGCGCTAACTATTCCTTGGGTTACCGTTCCCCCAAGCACGCCTAAAGGCGTACCTATAACTATTGCCGTATCTCCCACTCTAACTTGATAGTCGTCAGACGGCACGGTTATGGTGTCGTAACTCTCGTCTATTCCGTTATTGAGAATAGCAAGCACCGCAATATCGGTATTTTCGTCCGAACCTTTTAAAACAGCGGAGTATCTTTCCCCGTTATTGAGTTTTACCCAAAAGTTATCCCAACCGTCTATAACGTGATGATTAGTTACTACGTAAAAATAGGTTTGGCTCTTTGCAAAAAGCACTCCGCTACCGTTGGTCGAAGGAGTCGTGAAACTTGCATACTCCGCTACTTCTATCTCGACCACGGAATTTCTTATCTTTGCAACGAGTTCGGTGATAGTGTCGGGCGCAGTCGCGTTTTCAGTAGTTTTAAGCGTTATATTGGCTTTTCCAAGGGATGACACCGCGTCCGATATAGTCGTGTCTTGCGTGTCCCCTTCGGGATTTTGAAGATTATCTAAAAACGCGTTTACGTCACAACCAACGAATAAAGTTGCGGTCATTACGATAATTAAAATCAAAGTTAATATTTTTTTACTCATTTATCTCTCCTATCACGACGTTAGATAAATATCCGTTATCGTGGCACGCGTTTATAATTTGGTCAATAGGCATAGCAAAACTTAGGTTTTCCACCCCCGTTCCTACCGCTTTTACGAAAATAATTCCAAGAAGTCGTCCCTTTCCGTCAAAAATTATTCCGTCCGAGCCGTAGCAGAGAGCGGCGTCCGTTTGAAGTAAAACGTAAGTCTTGCCGTCACTCAACTGTATTTCTCTTTCGCTACTACTTAAAATTCCCTTGGTTACCGTTCCGTCGTTTACCCCGTACGGGTTAGAAAACGCCAAAACCGTTTCTCCTTCTTCGGGAGCGAAAATCTCGGGTAAATTTGCCTGTTTCACGCTGTCATACGCAGTTCCTAAGGTTTTACGGCTTACGAATAACACGGCGGAAGCCGTATCTTCATCCACGAATTTTCTCTCGGCTTGATAAGTTTTATCCCCTATCGCAACGCTTGTCGTTACGTATGAAAAATAATGCGGTCTGCCGTTTATCGTTCGGTTTTCGTCGTCTTGCACGCAGTAGGATGCGCACAAAAGATAAATACCGTCATCCGTTTTTTGGGTAATTACCGCCATACCCGTTACTAAACCTTCGTAAGGCGTTCCCGTCGCAAAAGCCGAATAAACGTACTTAGAGTAAACGTCAACTATAACGGGACGAATATCTTCTATAACGTCCGCAAGTCCACCGCTTTGAGTACCCGCCGTTCCTTGGCTTATATACGCGTCGTCTATTTGGGGGTTAATTTCCGGGAAATTTCCCGTAAAATATCCCCAAAAATCACTTGCGTTACACCCTGTAACTGAAAGAAGTAAAGCAAGGGATAAAATAATTATTAAAATTTTTCCAAAACTTTTTTTCATTTTTTCTCCGATTTTCGGTTTGTCGCAATCATTATACTCGTTATGATTATTGTATGAAAAAGATAAATTTTTTTGCAAAATTCAGCCGTTTTTTCGACTATGTTTATTATATATAATATTTTATATATTTAAACCTTATTATAATTGTATCTTAACGACGGGAACGACACCGCAACGAGTAGCGTCCACGTAGTCGTAAGAGCCGGAAAGCCCGTCCGCGTCAATTCTTCCTGCAAAGAAACTGTTTTTAGAGTCCGGAGTTCTAAGCCACCAATATCCGTTACCGAGCGTGTCTTCCCCTTGTGACGCCCAACAACCTTGACATTTTGAGTAGTCCGTTACTTTTTTCTGGCAAATCTCGGGGTTTAGAGCGTATTCTCCGCTTAAAATATCGTTGTGGCTCAATAAATAAACTCTATCTCTCGTGTCGTTACACAAATATTTATTGGTCGCGCTTAAAGTGCTGTTTATGCTATTATCCACGTAAGACGAATAAACTATGGCTCTCTCTCCTGCCGAGAACGCCGTTTCAAAGAAAACGTTGTTTAGCCACTCGCGGATAGAACTGTGCTCGTAGTTGTTTGGATAAACCTTTTGTTCTTTGATTAAACGGGTGTTATTATAACGAGAATAAAACTCTTGCGAATCTATTATCGTATCGCAAAGCAAAATAGCCGTTGGACCGTCTTCACGGATAACAGTCCACTTTATAGGCTCGTATTTAAACCAAAAAACTATATGTGAATAATAAGTGTGGTCGTCTTGGTGACTGCTTTCTGCGTTTGAAGGATAACTCGTAAGATAAGATCTGTAATTAGAAAAATATACGCCTCTATATTTTTCGCCGTCCAAGTCTAAATCAATGTACCACATATAATTGCGCTCTTCGCCGTCCAAATAATAGTTATAGGACGTCCAGTTGCCCGAATTTGCGCTCGTCGGGTAATCTCCCGCCATATCCAATAAAGTCGTAGTTCTATAAAAATCTACTATCTCGGTTTGCGGATATTTACCAAAATAAACGGTGTTTCCTTCACGAATATAGGTCGCTTCTTCAAGTTTTCCGCATACGCACATACCGTCTTGGTATTCGTGGTTTTGCTTTTGAGAATTTTCGCCACATATCGTGCACTTTGCCCAATGTTTGTTTTCGTCAACTTCGTATCCTGCGCTATAATCGTGTCCTATTTTGTTGATTTTCTCCGTTTTGGTTTGGTTACACTTCGTGCAAACGTATATTTTTTCTCCGTCCGTCGTGCAAGTAGGCGAAACTTTTTCTTCCCCTTCTCCCCAGTCGTGGTCGCAATCTAAATTACACCCACCGAAAATAAAAGACGAAAAAATTGTTAATATTAAAATGAAAATCAAAACTTTTTTCATTGTTTCTCCCCTGTTTTGAAACGTAAAATTATCTTTTTTAGTATAACATTTTTATCACTATCACGCAACAAAAACGGAATATTTATATAATATTCCGTTTAATTTTACTGTATTTCCACACCCGTGTTTTTAGTCGTCGTATAAACGGCGTAAGTGTTTTTATCCCGTAAAAGTTCAACCGTCTTCTTTGCGCTCGTTTCGGAGTCAAAAATTCCAAAAACCGAACTACCGCTACCGCTCATAAGAGCGTAAGGCGTGCACTTGCGCATTTGTTCATATACGCGTTTGACTTCGGGATTTAATAAAAACGCAGGATTTTGCAAATCGTTTTTAAGATTTTCCCTTGCTTTTTCAAGGTTTTTGTCGTATAACGCACGTATTAGCGCGGTATTGTCACACTTTTCAACGGTTTGGTCTTTGTCAAACAAAGCGTAAGCGTCCCTTGTGTTCACTCCACCCCTACCTTTTGCTATAACTAAATGCAATTCGATAGGTTCAAGTCTTTCTATTTTGTCCCCTATTCCCGTAACTCTTGCAAAACCGCCACGCGTCATAAAAGGCACGTCCGAGCCTAACTCAATTTCGGGTAAGTCCAGCCCAAAAGACTGTCTAACCAACTCAACTGCAGCCGACATATCGGCGGACGAGCCACCAAGACCGGCTGAAAAAGGAATACCTTTTTGAATATCGAAACGAACTCTTGGAAGATCGCACTCTTGCATCATATCCAAAACCTTGTTTACGGAGTTTCTCGTATCAAGTTCGCCGTTCATATAAACGCCGTTGCCGTTACCTGACATAGTTACGGTATCAAAAAGACCTATGGAGTGCATCAAGGAATCAAGGGTGTGCATAGAGCCTACTTTCCCCGTGATAGACAAACTCAAATTGATTTTTGCATTAACTTTTGCTCTTAATTTTTCCATTATTCCGTTAAAAGAGAACAAACTTTATCTACGTAGTCTGATACGTTTTCCACTTTTAAACCTTCTAAAAGTTCGGCTTGGGTGAGTAAAACGTCGGCAAGGCTTGCGCATTTTTCGCGGTCGAACTCAAAATATTTTTTGAGTTTTTCAAAGGCTTTGTGCTCGCTATTTATCTCCAAAACTCGCTCCGCTGATACTTTTCCTTGGGAGTTTGGCATTGCGTTTAAAACTTTTTCCATCTCAAGGCTTATTTCCCCTTGCGTGGTCAAGCAAACGGCGTGAGAGCCGAGATTGTCCGTGAGTTTTACGAGTTTAACTCTGTCCCCTAAACTCTCTTTGATATAGTCGAGCATTTCTTTGCACTCTTTTTCTTTTTCGTTTTCTTTGTCCGCGCCCGAACTCACGTATTCGGAAACTGACTTAAAGGTTTTACCCTTGTACTCGGACAAAACTTTGATGCAAAACTCGTCCACATCCTCCGTTAAAAGTAAAACGTCCACGCTCTCCTTTACTTTGGCAAGTTGGGGAAGATTTTTTACGCTCTCCAAACTTGAACCGGAAGCGTAATAGATATTTTTATCGTCCTCTCCAAGTTTTGCAACGTACTCGTCAAGGGTTATAAGTTTATTTTCACGGTACGAATAGAACATAATAAGGTCTTGTAAAAGTTCCTTTTTTGCTCCAAACATACTGTAAACGCCAAATTTTAACTGCAAACCGAAGGACTTAAAGAAATTTTCGTATTTTTCACGGTCGCTCTCCAACATTTTTTTGAGTTCAGTTTTGATTTTCTTCTCAATATTTCCTGCAATCAACTTAACTTGGCGGTTGTGTTGCAAGGTTTCACGAGAGATATTGAGCGACAAGTCCGCGGAATCGACTATACCCTTTACGAAACTAAAACAATCGGGCAAAAGTTCACTGCATTTGTCCATAATAAGCACGCCGTTGGTGTAGAGTTGAAGACCTTTTTCGTAGTCTTTCGTATAATAGTCGTACGGCGCGTGGGCGGGTATAAACATAAGTGAATTAAAGGTCACCGTTCCTTCTACGCTACTTGAAATTACTCTTGCAGGGTTGTCGTAATCGTGAAATTTATCCTTGTAAAACTCGTTAAATTCGTCGTCGCTAACTTCGGTTTTTGCTTTTTTCCACAAAGGAATACGGCTGTTTAACACTTCGTTTTCGCTGTACTCTACCCAGTTATCCGAGCCTTCTTCCTTTTTAGACTTGGTTACGAGCATATTGATAGGGTAACGGATATAGTCTGAATATTTCTTTATAATACGCTTTATGGTGTATTCTTCTAAATAATCGGAATATCTTTCGTCGTCCGTGTCCGCCTTTAAATACAAAGTGATTTCCGTTCCCGAAAAATCTTTTTCCGCGTCCTTTATAACGTAACCTTCCGCTCCGTCCGATATCCATAAGTGAGCGTTTTCTTCCCCGTGTTTTTTGGTCAAAACTTCTACTTTGTCCGCTACCATAAAGGCGGAATAAAAGCCTACGCCGAATTGACCTATCACTTCTATATCTTTTTCCGTCAAATCCTTTTTAAAATCAAGCGTTCCGCTATGGCAAATAACGCCCAAATTGTTCTCAAGTTCTTCTCCCGTCATACCTATGCCGTTGTCTGAAATGGTCAAGGTACGCGCGTCTTTATTTCTCTTTATAACTATCTCAAAGTCGTCGCGAGTTAGCCCTAAATTTTCTTGCATTGCTTTAAAATAAAGTTTGTCAAGGGCGTCGCTTGCGTTTGATACAAGTTCACGAAGGAAAATTTCTTTGTTCGTGTAAATGGAATTAATCATTAAGTCTAAAAGTTTTTTTGATTCTGCTTTAAATTTTTTCATAAATTGCCTCCAAATATTAAACAAATTAAAGCCGTATTATATTTATTATACAACGAAATACCCTGAAAGTAAACAAAAAAAGGCTCTCGCGAGCCTATAAAAAAACCTTCCTATTAGGAAGGGAGAAAATGAGCGATACATCTAACTAAATGAAAGAAATGGGAAAACTAAACAGAGTTTAGTTGTTGGTGTCTGTGACACCTGTTTTAGTTCTTTTCAGAACGATAGACCATAGTCTATCTCGACTTAAGCAGGGGTTACCTGCTCCTTAAAGGAGGTGATCCAGCCGCACCTTCCGATACGGCTACCTTGTTACGACTTCACCCCAGTCATTGGTCTTACCTTAGGCGGCTGCCTCCTTGCGGTTAGCGCACCGACTTTGGGTACTCCCAACTCCCATGGCGTGACGGGCGGTGTGTACAAGACCCGAGAACGCATTCACCCCGACATTCTGATTCGGGATTACTAGCAACTCCGACTTCATGTGGGCGGGTTGCAGCCCACAATCCGAACTGAGACTATCTTTTTGAGATTCGCTTAACGTTACCGTCTCGCTGCTCTTTGTAATAGCCATTGTAGCACGTGTGTAGCCCAAGACGTAAGGGGCATGATGATTTGACGTCATCCCCACCTTCCTCCGTGTTATCCACGGCAGTCTATCCGGAGTTCCTAACTTAATATTGGCAACCGGATATGAGGGTTGCGCTCGTTGCGGGACTTAACCCAACATCTCACGACACGAGCTGACGACAACCATGCACCACCTGTCTCTCTGTCCTATTGCTAGGAAAACCCAATCTCTTGGGCGGTCAAAGGATGTCAAACCCTGGTAAGGTTCTTC
>JAZSRG010000120.1:0-15007 GCA_045538365.1 Clostridia bacterium | reverse complement strand
CAAGAACTTCAAATGGTATCAAGCCGTGGCGAAAACGTTCACGTTGCAGCCCTTAACGGTAACTTTGACGACGCTCAAACTGCGGTTAAGACCATATTTACGAGTGATGCTTGCAAAGACGAACTTAAAAAACTCGGTTACGACCTATCCAGCGCAAACTCTATAAACTTCGGCAGACTCGTTCCCCAAGTAGTTTATTACGTATCCGCATACTGCGACCTTGTAAACGCAGGGGAAATCAATATGGGAGATAAAATTTCTTTCTCCGTTCCTTGCGGAAACTTTGGTAACATTTTAGCAGGTTACTACGCTAAACGTATGGGACTTCCCGTTGATAAACTTATTTGCGCGTCAAATACCAATAAAATTTTATACGACTTCATATCCACGGGCACGTACGACGTTAAACGTGAGTTTTATAAAACCGTATCCCCTTCAATGGATATACTCGTATCTTCTAACCTTGAAAGATTTTTGTTTGAACTCGGAAACCGTGACGACAAGGCTTTGAGTGAAAAGATGAAATCTCTCAAAGAAAACGGGGTTTACTCTGTGTCAAGTGATGAATTAAAGATGATGCAAGAAACTTTCCTTTGCGGTTGGACGAGCGAAGAAGACACCACGGGCACGATAGAAGAATATTTCGACGACTGTGGATATGCGCTTGATCCGCACACGGCAGTTGCAGTTTGCGTTAACCAAAACTTGGTAAACGATAACAAAGTTGACACCAAAATCGTAACCGTTTCCACCGCAAGCGCGTATAAATTCCCGACCGTTGTTTTAGAAGCCTTGACGGGCAAGAAAACGGACGACGCTTTCCTTGCTTGTGACAAACTTGAAGAATACACGGCGGAAGCCCAACCTGAAGGGCTTGCCGTATTGAAATCTCTCCCCCGCCGTCACAACACCGTTTGTGATAGGGATAAGATTTTTGATACAGTAGTTAATTTCTTAAAATGAGTTAAAGCCGATGGCAACGCCATCGGCTAAATTATATGAAAAAAAACACTTTTAAAAACGGAATATTAGACGGACTTCCCATTTGTTTCGGCTACCTTACGGTATCCTTTACTTTTGGGATTTTTGCTGTTGCAAGCGAACTTTCCGTGCTTGAAACCATACTAATTTCTTTGACTAATTTAACGAGCGCAGGTCAACTTGCTGCCGTCCCAATCATTGCAGGCGGTGGGCTTTTGCTTGAACTTGCCCTTTCTCAACTAATTATAAATCTGCGCTACGCCTTAATGTCCATCACTCTATCTCAACGACTTGGAAACGACGTTAAAATGTACGACAGATTTTTAATTGCTTTTGCAAACACGGACGAGATTTTTGCTGTTTCTTCTTCAAAGCCCTATTTAGTTAGCAAACGTTATATGTACGGACTTATTATAACGCCCTTTTTAGGATGGGGTTTAGGCACGGCTCTCGGCGCTATTTTGGGAGACGTTTTACCGCAAGATATCGTTTCCGCCCTTCAACTTGCAATATACGGCATGTTCGTAGCAATAGTTATTCCTGCCGTTAAAAAGGAAAAAGCCACGGCTTTATGCGTTATTATTGCTATGGCTCTCAGTTGTCTTTTCTATTTTACTCCTTACCTTAACGCAATTCCAAGCGGTTTTACCATAATAATTTGCGCCGTAATTGCGTCCGTAATTATGGCAATTATCAAACCTATTAAGGTGGATGAGGAGGAAAACCATGACTGTTAGACCGGAATTTTTCTTATATCTTCTCGTTATGGCGGGAGTCACATACCTTATCAGAATGTTACCGCTCGTAATATTTAAAGGAAAAATCAAAAACCGTTTCGTATTGTCTTTCTTGCATTATATGCCCTATGCCGTGCTAACCGTTATGACTATTCCCGCAATGTTTTTTGCAACGGGCTCTATAATATCAGGTATCGTGGGCTTTATCGTGGCTCTTGTAGCGTCCCTATTTAATAGAAGCCTTACTCTCGTTGCTTTGCTTTCTTGTGTTTCAGCCTACCTTACGCAATTAATTGTGAATATTATTTGATAAAATCGAGCAATTTTTTATCAATTTTTTTGAAAAAGTGAATTTTGTTCTACCTTTTTTCCTATATAATCTTGCTTATTATGCAAAAAGGATATATAATAATATATTATATAATTAAGTAACGATTAAGGAGTTTTTTATGAGTAGTTATGAAATTATGAAAACGCCGGGTGATCACACTTGGTTTACTAACGACAGATTTGGTCTTTTTATACATTTCGGTCTTTACGCAATGCCCGCTCGTCACGAATGGATAAAGAGCACGGAAAGAATTACGGACGAAAAATACGACCTTTATTACGAAAATTTTAACCCCGACATGATGGATATGCGCGATATTATTCACCGCGCAAAGTTGGCTGGTATGAAATACGCAGTACTTACCACTAAACATCACGAAGGTTTTTGTCTTTTTGACTCAAAATATACCGATTACAAAATCACCAATACTCAATACGGTCGCGACTTAGTGCGCGAGTACGTTGACGCGTGCCACGAAGAAGGACTTAAAGTAGGTTTCTACTACTCTCTTATCGATTGGCATCATCCCGAGTTTCCTATTGACAGAATTCACCCAAGAAGACTTGATCCGGACGTTTTAGAGAAAAATAAAACCCGCGACGTTAAAAAGTACGCTCAATATATGCGCGACCAAGTTACCGAACTTATGACTAATTACGGTAAAATCGACGTTTTGTGGTTTGACTTTACCTATCCCAAGGTATCTAAAACGGGCAAACACCCCTTTGTGCCAGGCGAAGTTGCTCCCGAATATATGTGGCCCCTTGGAAAGAGCAAAGACGATTGGGAAGCAGAAGAACTTATCAAAACCGTTCGTAAATACAACCCCGATATCTTAATTAATGATAGAACGGGAATTGAGCAAGACTTAAACACCCCCGAACAAGTTCAACCCCTAAACTGGCTTAGAAAGAAGTCCGGCGAACTTATTTTGTGGGAAGCGTGCCAAACTTTCTCGGGTTCTTGGGGATATCACAGAGATGAATCCACTTGGAAATCTCCCGAAATGCTTATCGAAATGCTCATAACGACGGTTAGCCGTGGCGGAAACCTTATAATGAACGTAGGTCCTACCGCTCGTGGATACTTGGACGACAGAGCAATCGACGCGCTTAAAGTTTACGAAAGATGGATGAAATACAACAGTCGCTCAATTTACGGCTGTACCATGGCTGAACCCGAATTCACCGAGCCTTACGGCACGAGAATGACTCAAAGCGTGGACGGAAAACGTTTATACCTTCACTTAACTCAATACCCCTACGGCTCCGTTGATATCAAAGGACTTAAAGGCAAAATCAAATACGCTCAATTCCTTCACGACGGTAGCGAACTTTTCTTTAAAGAAATGTCTGATACGGTAGAAGCAGGTCGTGACTTCACGGACGGCCGTGACCTTGCAGACGGTTACGTAACCATTTCCCTTCCTGCCGTTAAACCTAACCAAATCGTTCCCGTTATAGAAATTTTCTTAAAATAATTAACAACACAAAACCCCCGAAAATTCGGGGGTTTATTTTTTGAATTAAAATTTAAAATGAAAAAGGAAAACCCACCCTACAAGGCGGATTGATAATAACGGCTTAGAAATGAGAGAGTTAAAACAGTAACCCCCGAAAAGAGAGCATTTACAGAATAACGGCTTAGAAACGAGCAAGACGAAAAATGAAAACCCACCCAAAAAGGCGCGTACATAGACGTACATAAGTTATTGTATCTAAATAAACGCGTTAGAAACGAGAAAGACGAAAAGTCCCCGATTTGGGGCAAGGGCGCGTACTAAAACGTACGTAACCGAGCAACAAATCGGGGACTTTGAAGTATTTCGAAGTTTATAACGCGTTTATTCTCCGCGTTTCATTTCCTCAATGGACTCAAGAACAGCATTTATCATATATTCGATTTGCTCGTCACTTAAGCCATACAAAGGAAGGTGGGTGAAACGATGGAAGAATGCTTCTTCACATACGGGGCAACTTGCTTTGATTTCTTCTTTGTCGTATCCAAAGGTCTTTAAGATATCAAAGTAATAGAGCGGTCCGAAGTGCGGAATATTGGTAACGCTCTTCTCTTCCAATTTCTTTTTGAGAGTTTGAACGTCTCCGCCTGCTTTTGCAGGATCGATTTGCAAGAGATACAAGTGATAACTCGGTTTGTAATCTTCGTTTTCCAAGTTGTTGGGGATAATAGCGTCGCACTTTGAGAATCTTTCCGTCATGTAGTTATAAACAGCGCGACGTTTTGCAAGAATTTCTTCGTATCTATCAATTTGGAGAGAAAGACCAAGCGCTTGGATTTCGGTAACGGAACTGTTGCTCGTAACAAAAGGTTTCTCTTTGCCGGGAATTGCGATAACGTCGTATAACCAGCAAGGAATTTTCTTGGTGTTATCAAGACCTAAGAAACGAGAAGGTACGAGATAAGGTTTCATTTCGTCGATATTGGTCGTCAAAATACCGCCTTCACCAAAAGACGTACAGTTTTTAACTTCGTGGAAAGAAAATCCGGTAAAGTCTGCGATAGTTCCTATCTTTTTGCCTTTGTAACTTGCGCCAAATGCGTGAGCGCCGTCTTCTAAAACGATAATATTATGCTCTTTAGCAAGTTTCATAATAGGATCCATATCAACGGGATATCCACCTAAGTGAACGGGGATGATCATCTTGGTTTTGGGCGTAATTTTTCTTGCTACGTCTGCAGGGTCCATACACAAGGTTTTAGGATCAAGGTCTGCAAATACGAGTTTTGCGCCAACTTCAAGAGGATATGCGATAGTTGCAATAAAGGTAATAGCCGGAACGATAACTTCGTCTCCAGGTCCTAAATTTGCATACTTACAAGCAATTTCAAAGCCTGCGGTTGCATTTGCTACGAACAATGCGTTGTCAGAGCCTAAGAAATTTTTTACGTCTGCTTCTGCTTTTTGTACGTAAGGTCCCATAGAAAGGTTTCCCGGAGGAGTTGCAATCTCGTTGAGTTTTGCAATTTCGTTTTTAATATTACTTATAATTTGTTCATATTCGTCGCCTTCGCCTTGCATCATAAAGCGAACAACCTCTAAAAGGTCTTTTGCGTTGTAGTCTTCGCCTACTGCTGCCCAAGGTACTTTGGTAGATCCCGTGTTATAACGGAATGCGGAATTTCTTTTTTCTGCCATAAAGATATCTCCTTACACAATTTTATAGTTTAATTATATCACAATAAAAAAAACTTTCAAGTGGAAAAAGTAAAAATCATAAAAAAGTGCTTGTTTTGTGCACGATTTTACACTATTATAAACAAAAAGGCTCATTTCAATATAGAAACGAGCCTAACAAAAAAGGTTCTACGATAATCGTAGAACCTTTTACGTTTTTTGAAAACTTATTTAACTTCAACTTCTGCGCCAGCTTCGGTAAGTTTCTTAGCGATTTCGTCAGCTTCGTCTTTAGAAACGTTTTCTTTAACTGCCTTAGGAGCGCCGTCAACAAGACCTTTTGCTTCAACAAGACCAAGAGCGGTGATTTCTTTAACGGTTTTAATAACGCCCATCTTGTTAGCGCCTGCGGACTTCAAGATAACGGTCCATTCAGTCTTTTCTTCTGCTGCGGGGGCTGCGCCTGCTGCTGCGGGAGCTGCTACTGCTACTGCTGCGGGAGCTGCAGCGGATACTCCGAATTCTTCTTCGATTGCTTTAACGAGATCGTTAAGTTCGAGTACGGTCATACCTTTAATTTCTTCTATCATCTTTGCGATATCTGCCATTTTAGTTTCCTCCAAAATTTTGAATTATTTTTTGTTTTGTTTTCGTTTTTGTCGCCGAAATTATTCAGCCTTCTTATCTGCAACGGCTTTCAATGCGATAGCCAAGCCGCCGACTGTTGCGTTGAGCGCTCTTGCAAGTCCGGAAATCGGTGCTTGAAGAACTCCTGCGAGCATACCATACAAAGCTTCTTTGCTTGGCAAACTTGCCAATGCTTCTACTCCTTTAGCATCAAGATAGGTGCCGTCTACCATACCGCATTTTACGGATACTTGGGGGAAATCCTTTCCGTTATCCTTTATAATTTTAGCGGCGGAAACTGCATCTTCATTTGCAAATGCTACTGCCGTAGAACCTTCGAGATGTTTGTCAAATTCGTCGCCGAAACCGCATTGTTTAAGTGCGATATTTACGAGTCTGTTCTTCAATACTTTGTACTCTACGTTCTCTTTTCTAAAAAGAGCACGGAGTTTGGTATCTTGAGCAACCGTAATACCTTTAAAGTCCAAAATTACAAAAGATTTACAATTGTCAATTTTTTCTTTAATAGCGGCAACTTCCTGTTCTTTCTGTACTCTTGCTTCTGACACTCTTACTACCTCCTTATAAGTTTCAAAAAAACGTCCCTACACCAAAGGCATAGGGACGCAATAAGTCGCTATTTCCTACGCCTACACGAGATTTACCTTTGTACTCGTGGTCTCGGGTGTAATTTACTTAGTTATTATATAACTTTAAATTTGCTTTGTCAAGCGTTATACACGATAATTTACTTTAACGCCGGGGCCCATCGTGCTTGCAATGCTTACACTCTTGATGTAAGTACCTTTTGCTGCAGCAGGTTTAGCCTTAACCAATGCTTCCATAACGGTGTTGAAGTTTTCGAGAAGTTTTTCTTCGCCGAAAGACTTTTTACCAATGATAACGTGTACGATTGCAGCCTTGTCAAGTCTGTACTCAACTTTACCTGCTTTAACGTCGTTAATTGCTTTGGTTACGTCCATAGTAACGGTACCGGATTTGGGGTTAGGCATAAGACCTTTAGGTCCTAATACTTTACCAAGTCTACCAACAACACCCATCATATCAGGGGTGGTAATACATACGTCGAAACCGAACCAGTTTTCGTTTTGAATTTTAGCAGCGATATCTTCTGCTCCTACGAAATCAGCGCCTGCAGCCTGTGCTTCGTCAGCCTTTGCACCCTTAGCGATAACCAAAACTTTAACAGTTTTACCAGTTCCGTTAGGAAGTACGCAAACGCCACGAACTTGTTGGTCTGCGTGTCTGGGATCTACACCCAAACGAACGTGAAGTTCGATAGTTTCGTCAAATTTTGCAGTAGCAGTATCTACTACCATCTTCATTGCATCATTAGCCTCATATGCGGACTTAAAGTCGTACTTTTTGAGGGAATCAGACATTCTTTTTGTAGTTTTCATAAATTCACCTCCACCTTAGTCCTCTACCGTAACGCCCATTGAGCGCGCGGTGCCGGCAATCATGCTCATAGCAGTCTCAACACTTGATGCGTTGAGGTCGGGCATTTTCATTTCTGCAATCTCACGAAGTTGAGCCTTGGTGAGTTTAGCAACTTTGTCCTTGTTAGGACGAGCAGAACCACTCTCTATACCACAAGCCTTACGAATAAGTACGGGTGCAGGGGGTGTCTTCAAAATGAAAGTGAACGAACGGTCTGCGTAAATCGTCATTACAACAGGGATTACGAGTCCTGCTTGTTTTGCGGTCTTTTCGTTAAATTCCTTGGTAAAGCCCGGAATGTTGATACCGTGAGGTCCCAACGTTGAACCTACAGGAGGTCCCGGAGTTGCTTTACCGGCGGGAAGTTGCAATTTTACAACTGCGGTAATCTTCTTTGCCATATAAATATTCCTCCAACGTGGTCAAACGAATCGCACCTGAAACGTATTTGTGCGTTTCTTCCACATATATAAAAACTCTTTCGAGATTTATACCTTTTCTATTTGGTGAAAATCGAAGTCAACTGCCGTTTGTCTGCCAAACATAGTTACGTTTACACGTACCTTCTCTTGGTCACGGTTAATTTTCTCAACTTCACCAATAAAATTCTCAAATGCGCCCATGATAACACGAACGGTATCGCCTACTTTGTAGTCGAGATCGTCCACTTTTACTTTCTCAAGGTGCATTCTCTTAACTTCTTCTTCACTCAAAGGCTTAGGTCTGCCTTCAGGTCCTACGAAACAAGTTACTCCTTGCGTACTAGTTACAACGTACCAAATTTGGTCGGTGTACACCATTTTCAAAAATGCGTAACCGGGGAACTTTTTGCGTTGAACTACCTTGCGCTTGCCGTCCTTTTCGATAATGTCGTCTTCGATGGGAATAACTACGTCAACGATATAGTCAGAAAGATCGTTATTGTCACGAATCTTCAATAACTTATCTTTAACCATATTTTCGTAGCCTGCATAGGTATGAATTACATACCACTTTGCTTCTTCGATATTACTCACTTCGCCACCTCAAAAAACTGCTTACGCACCAACTACAAGTTTCAACAACCAACCAAACAATGAGTCAAAAGCAAAAATTACAATAAGAAAGATTACAACTACGGCAAGTACTACACCGAGTTGCTTCAAAACCTTTCTAAACGTAGGCCAAGAAATCTTCTTAACTTCTGATCTGATTTCTCTAAACCACGCTGCTATGCGACTTTTTTTCTTCTCCTTAGTCTTCTTAACAGGAGCATTGCTTTGTGCCATGGCTGTTCTCCTTTATTTCGTCTCTTTGTGAAGAGTGTGTTTTTTGCAGAATTTGCAATATTTGTTCATCTCCATTCTGTCCGGAGTATTCTTCTTATTTTTCATACTATCATAGTTTCTCTGCTTGCACTCCGTACAGGCGAGCGTAATTTTAACGCGCATGTTAAAACACCTCCAAAAAAATTACACCCCATAAAAAGGTGCTTATATAATATATCACAAACTTTTATCTATGTCAAGGAAAAAAACCAATTTATTTAATTTTCCCAAACTAATTTTTAAGGGCGGTTTTTTTACTGAAAACCGCCCCTTTTTTGTTACTTTCCGTTAAATTTCTATAGCGTATCCGAGTTCAAACGCTTTCTTATTTACGGGTATTACTTTAGGCTTTTTAGCAAAAAGTTTATCAATTATATTGTAAACGGTGTCATGTGGCAAAAGTCCGGACAACTTAATGTACGCGCCCAATATTACGATATTTGCCGTTCTTACGTTTCCTGCCTCTAATGCGATTGCGTTTGCATCAACGTAGGCTACTCTAACGTCATCTCTTTCTACTTTATCTTCGATTAGAGAACTGTTTACGATAATAAGTCCACCGGGCTTAACGTCGTTTACGAATTTTGCAAGACTCGGCTTGTTCATTGCTATCAAGCAATCGGGTACTGCAATGATAGGTGACGCTACGGGCGCGTCGGATACAACTACGCTACAGTTAGCCGTACCCCCTCTCATTTCAGGGCCGTATGAGGGAAGCCAAGTTACTTCCAAATTTTCTTCCAAAGCAGAATAAGCAATAAATTGTCCGATACTCAAAGCGCCTTGTCCGCCAAAGCCTGCGGCAATAATTTTCTCTTCCATATTACTTATCCTCCTTATCTATATCCTTATATACGCCAAGCGGGAAAGTCTTGGTTGATTCGTTCTTGCTCCACTCTAAAGCGTCAATCGGGTTCAAGCCCCAGTTGGTAGGACAAGTTGACAAAATCTCAACCATAGAGAATCCTTTCTTGTTAAGTTGCATATCAAATGCTTTTCTTATAGCCTTCTTTGCTTCCATAACGTGCTTTAAGTCAAACAAAGCAACACGAGCAATATACGCAGGACCTTTGAGTTGAGCGAGCATTTCCGCAACGTTTACGGGGTTACCGTTGAGTTCGGGAATACGACCTGCTTGACAAGTAGTTGATTTTTGTCCAACCAAGGTGGTGGGAGCCATTTGTCCGCCCGTCATACCGTAAATAGAGTTGTTTATAAAGATAACGGTGATATTCTCTCCTCTTGCCGCTGCGTGAACGGTTTCAGCCATACCGATACTTGCAAGGTCGCCGTCTCCTTGATAAGCAAATACTACTTTATCAGGGTGAACGCGTTTAATACCCGTTGCAACAGCGGGTGCGCGTCCGTGCGCTGCTTCTTGCATATCGCAGTTAAAATAATTGTAAGCAAAAACTGCGCAACCTACGGGCGCTACGCCTACGCAATTACCTTCTGCGCCGATTTCCTCAAGTACTTCTGCCGTCAATCTGTGCGCTATACCGTGGGTACATCCCGGGCAATAATGGAACGGGGTATCCGTGAGCATTTTGGTTTTCTTAAATCCCTTTGCCATATTATTTACCCTCCATAACGTGTTTTACAATGTCTTCTGCAGTCATAACGTTACCGCCTACTCTGCCGTAGAAATTAACGGGAACTTTGCCTGCTACTGCAATTTTAACGTCTTCAATCATTTGTCCCATACTGAGTTCAACGGAAAGCATTTCACGGCAAATACCGTTAGACGCAATCTTTTCATAAGTTTCAGTCGGGAAAGGATACAAAGTGATAGGACGGATAAGTCCTGCTTTGATTCCTTTTTCGCGAAGTAATTTAACCGCGCTCTTTGCAATACGAGCAACGGTGCCGTAAGCCGTCAAAACGATTTCAGCGTCGTCGCACATAAATTCTTCAACCATAGTTTCGTTCTCTTTAATTTGCGCGTAACGGTCGAAAAGTTTATGGTTAATTTCTTCCAAAACGTCGGGTTGTATGTAAAGAGAGTTTACGATACGTCTATCTTTGCCAATACCCGTGCCGTCGGTTGCCCACTCTTTTTTAGGAAGTTTGGTCAAATCTTTCATTTCGGGAAGTTCTACCGCTTCCATAATTTGACCAATCATACCGTCACCCAAAATCATAACGGGTACGCGATATTTATCCGCTTTGTCAAATGCGTTATATACAAGGTCAACTGCTTCTTGAACGGTTGCAGGTCCGTATACGAGCATGTGATAATCTCCGTGTCCGCCACCTTTTACCGTTTGGAAATAGTCGCTTTGAGCGGGTTGAATACCACCAAGACCGGGGCCTGCTCTAACTATATTTATAATAACGCAAGGAAGTTCTGCTCCGCAGATATAGGAAATACCTTCTTGTTTCAAACTGATACCAGGGCTTGAAGAACTGGTCATTGCTCTAGCACCCGCTCCTGCTGCGCCGTAAACCATATTGATTGCCGCAACTTCGCTCTCGGCTTGAACGAACGCTCCACCTACTTCGTGAAGTCTCCAAGAAAGATATTCGGGAATTTCGTTTTGCGGAGTAATAGGATAACCCGCAAAAAATCTACAACCACCACGGATTGCTGCTTCCGCTATTGCTTCGTTACCTTTCATTAATTTTTTCATCTTTCCACCTCGATTACACAATCCGGGCACATAGTAGCGCAAGCAGCGCAACCAACGCACTCGTCTTCATTTTCGATAACCGCCACAAAATAACCGTTGGCGTTACTCTCGGTTTTAGAAAGTGACAACAGTTTTTTAGGACAAGATATCACGCAAAGTCCACAGCCTTTGCACAATGCCTTATTAAAGGTCAATTTTGCCATTTTCGTTCTCCTTTTATAAAAAAACTAAAAAACAATATCCTTATCAGGATTGCTCCGCTTGAAGTAAAACACGTATTGTTGAACAAAACCCGATAATTCACCGTATTTTTCCGATAATTCAAGGCGTAATTTTTCGCCTTCGCTCTTTTTTCTGCCGTACGCTTGCACTATCCACGTGTCCACGGGAAAAACCCCGAAACGAGAATAAGCAAAAAGCATAATGCAGTCCGCAACCTTTCCCCCAACTCCTTTAAACGAACAAAGTTTCTTGAGAAGTTCATAATCACTTAAATCAAAAAAGCCGTCCATACCGTCACGCAACACCGCTTTAACGGTATCCACTATATAAGGGGCTCTGTAACCTAAACCTAAAGAATAAAGTTCATCCACGGTAGCCCGTCCCAACTCTTCAGGTGTGGGGAAAGCGTAATAATCTCCCATATCCTTGCCGTAAGACTTAGCAATACGGGATAAAATCGCGCGTATTCTTGGGATATGGTTGTTAGCCGACACGATAAAACTTATGAGCATCTCAAAAGGATCTTGGACGAGCAATCTAAGTCCTTTTCCAAACTCAACTTCGGTTACTAAACCAAATTTTTGAGAAATTTTATCACAAATCTCTCCGTAATCACGATTTAAATCAAAATAGTTCACGAAATACTCAACGTCGTTACATTGTATTATAACACATTTAGGTGTATTTATCAATAAACATTTACGGGAATTTGCAATAATTTCGTAATTTTCTCCAATTTTTTCGTAACGAAAAATTTGCCCACACTCCAAAATCTTGGTTGGGTTAAATTGCTCTTTATCGTAAATTCGTATTTCGCCTTGTTTTATCTCGTAATTATTCATGATTTTATTATTACATATTGTGGCAGAGCCTTAAAGGCTACGTCACAAGAAATGATTGATTAGCGCATGAGATTAACGAGAAAAATACAAAAAAGGCAAGCAAAGTGTGAGGGAGCGTACAGGTTTTTGTACGTAACCGAGCAGTTTACGCAGGATTTTGTAGTATTTTTCCGTTAAAATCAATCAGAGATTGTGGCAGAGCCTTTAAAACAAAAAAACCGTGCAAGTTTACACTCGCACGGCTTAAAAGTCTTAGTTTACAAGTTGATTATACTATAGGGTATACGCTAACTTGTTTATCACTTTTACCTTTACGCTCAAATCTTACAACACCGTCAACGAGTGCATAAAGAGTATCGTCTTTGCCGATACCTACGTTGATACCCGGATGAGTAGCCGTTCCTCTTTGTCTAACTAAAATGTTACCAGCAAGAACGCTTTGTCCGTCTGACTTCTTAGGTCCGAGTCTTTTGCTTTCGCTATCACGACCGTTGTGTGAACTACCCGTACCTTTTTTATGAGCGAATAATTGAATATTAATAAACATTTTTAATCCTCCAATTCAATAAAATCCGAAAATCCTTCGTGTAAATCAAGAACTCCTGCCCACATGGTAGATAAAATAATATCTGCGTCATGCGCCTCGGTTGCGGTTAGGTTATTCGGTAAAGAAAACTCTAACGTGCCGTCCTCGTCGCATCTAACGTAATCTACTTGAATACCTGCTACTTGCAAAAGTCCAAGTAAAGCCGTCTGCACAATAGACGAGAGCGCGGCGCAAACGATATCTTCGCCTTCTACCCCGTAACCCGTGTGTCCGTCACACTTAACGGATTGGATTTTCCCATTTTTTCTGACTACTTTAACGTTAGTCATATTACTTTACGATTTCACAAACTTTAAGAGTGCTGAAAGGTTGACGATGACCTTGTTTTCTGCGTTCGTTCTTCTTTGCTTTGTATTTATAAACGATAACTTTCTTTTCTTTACCGTTTCCAAGAACTTCTGCTTCAACGTATGCGCTCTTAACTGCATCTCCAACGATAGCGTTGCCATCATCAGAAATCATGATAACGGGCAATTGTACTTTAGCGCCTACTTCAGCATCGATTTTCTCAACTTTGAAAATCATATCCTTTTCAACTTTGTACTGTTTGCCACCGGTTAAAACGATTGCGTACATTTTATTACCTCCTCTTACCAGTCTCGCTATTAAGGCGGTGAAACCACTCTTTTAGTGCCTGTTCTATGCGGCTCAATGGATAATTTACCACAAAATACGTTTTTAGTCAATCAAAATAACGTATTTTTGAAATTATTTCGTAATCTTTTCTTGTCCACCCATAAACGGACGAAGAACCTCAGGAATAGTGATAGATCCGTCAGCGTTTTGGAATTGCTCAACGATAGCGGGCATAATACGGCTGGTTGCAAGTCCGGAGCCGTTCAAGGTGTGAATAAACTCGGGTTTGCCTTGCGCGTTTCTAAAACGGGTGCTATTACGTCTTGCTTGATAGTCGCGAGCGTTGGATACCGAACTTACTTCTTTATAAATTCCCATTGAAGGAATCCAAACTTCAATATCGTAAGTACGAGCCATAGACGCGCTACAATCCCCTGCAGCGAGTTTGCTTATACGGAAATGAAGTCCAAGTTTTTCAACCAATCTTGCAGCCTTTCCAATCATTTCTTCAAACGCTGCGTCCGAGCCTTCGGGGGTGGTGTATTGAATCATTTCAACTTTGTTGAATTGATGTCCTCTTATCATTCCTCTTTCTTCTGCTCTATAACTTCCTGCTTCTTTACGATAGCATGGTGTATAACCAGCGTACTTAAATGGTAATTCATCTTCATCTAAAATTTCATCACTATGTAAATTTACTAATGCAGTTTCAGCTGTCGGAAGTAAAAACTGTGTACTTTCTTCTGAATTTGCATCCAAATGATATACTTCTTCAGCAAATTTAGGGAATTGACCTGCTCCATATCCGCATTTTCTATTTAATAAATGTGGTAAAAGAACAAATTCATATCCATCCTTTAAGTGTTCTTCAATAAAGTAATTAATTTAAGCCCATTCAAGTAAAGCACCATCTTTTCTATATACCCAATAACCATTACCACTTAGTTTTGCGCCTCTTTTATAGTCAATCATTCCTAAGCTTTCGGCAATATCAACATGATGTTTTGGCCCGAAATCAAATACTGGCTTTTCACCAAAAACTTTAATTTCTTTATTATTTTCCTTTCCACCAGGTAATAAATCATCTGCTGGAGGATTTGGTAAATATTCTAAAAAGTTTTGAATAAAAGCTTCAACTTCTGCTATTTTCTCATCATTTGCTTTTATTTCATCACCTAATTTTTTCATTTCTTCTATGATACCACTTACGTCTTTGCCTTCTTTCTTTAATTGAGGAACTAAGGAGGAAGTTTTATTTCTTTCAGCTTTTAATGAATCTGTTTTGTATAAAAGCTCTTTTCTTTCTTTATCTTTTTCAAGTAATTCTGTGAAATCAACATCTACTAACTTCTTTGCTAATTTCTTTTTCATTTCCTCTGGATTCTCGCGAATCAAATTAATGTCTATCATAATTCCTCACTCCTATTTTATATTCTAATAGTCACATAATATCACTATAACGCTCAAAAATAAATCTCTAAACCATAAATATATATTTTGTTTCTATATTTAATTCAATTATATTAAGTGCTGTTAATTTTTCTATCTCC
>JAZSRG010000103.1:0-2136 GCA_045538365.1 Clostridia bacterium | reverse complement strand
GAAGAAGAAAAAATGATAAAAGAAACTCGTAAGATTCTTCACCGCCCTGACCTTGCAGTTACGGCTACTACCGTTCGTGTTCCCGTATTCCACGGTCACAGCGAATCAATAAATATTGAGTTTGAAAATCCTTGCACCGTTGAATCAATCAAAGAAGTTTTAGCAAAAGCACCTGGAATCATTATCGTTGACGATATCCAAAACGGTAAATATCCTATGCCTATACACGCTGAAGACACCGACCCCGTTTACGTTGGTAGAATCAGAATTGACGACAGCATCAAATACGGTTGCAACATTTGGGTTGTAGCAGATAATATCCGTAAGGGCGCAGCAACTAACGCCGTACAAATTGCAGAAACTATAATGTCTAAAAATTAAGGAATTAAAAATGGAATTATTTCAAGGCTCAGGCGTTGCGTTAATCACTCCTTTCAAAAAAGACCTTACTATTGATTTCGAAGCGCTTGAAAAATTAATTGAATACCAAATCGAAAACGGAACGAAAGCAATTATTTCTCTTGGCACTACCGGAGAACCCTCCACTATGACTAAAGAGGAAAAAGTTTCCGTTATTCGTTTTACCAAAAAAGTTATCGCAGGTCGTGTGCAATTAATAGTTGGCGCAGGCGCAAACTCCACTGCAGTTGCCCGTGAAAATGTTCAACTTGCAGTATCAGAAGGCGCAGACGCTATTCTTGCAGTTACCCCCTACTATAACAAATGCACTCAAAACGGTTTGATTGAATACTACTCGGCGTTAAGAAAGGAAACAAATCTTCCCATCATAGCATACAACGTACCGGGTAGAACGGGTGTAAATATTCAACCTGCAACTTTTGCAAAAGCCGTAAAACTTGGCGTAGTTAACGCTATAAAAGAAGCAAGCGGAAATATGGTTCAAGCAACCGAACTTGCCCGCCTTATTAGTGAAGAACTTGACAACAAAGCGGTTTTGTACTCAGGTGACGACGGATTAACACTTCCCTTCTTATCAATAGGAAGCCAAGGCGTAATTAGTGTTCTCGCAAACCCCGCCCCTGCCGTTATGTCCGCTTTAACTAAAGCCTTCTTTGACGGAAACTTACAAAAAGCAAGAGAACTTCAACTTGCAATCAATCCTTTGGTAAACGCATTGTTTATGGAAGTTAACCCCACGCCTGTTAAAGCCGCTTGCTCAATGCTCGGTTTTTGTGAAAATTTGCTTCGTGAACCCCTACTTCCTATGGAAGAAGAACACGTTCCTACCTTAAAGAACGCATTAGACAAAGTTCTTGCCTTAAAATTTTAGGTGAATTATGAAGATTATTATTTTTGGAATTGGTGGCGCGTTAGGTAACGCAGTTTATAATATTGCAACTAAAAACGGTGTAGAAGTTGTTGCAGGTATCGACGTATTTGCAGATAAACTCTCCTTTCCTATTCCACTATACAAATCTATAAAAGACTGCACGGAAAAAGCCGACGCTCTTATCGACTTCTCCCGTCCGTCAAGTTTGGCTGATATATTAGAGTATATCACTTTGACAAAAACACCTGCTGTTCTCTGCACCACGGGTTATTCGGCAGAACAACAAAACTCTATAGATGACGCATCAAAGAAAGTTGCTATCTTTCAATCAAGCAATATGTCTTTGGGTGTTAACTTACTCATCAATCTCGTTAAAAAAGCAACCGCGTTTTTAGGTGACGGTTACGATATCGAAATTATCGAACAACATCACAACCGTAAAGTTGACGCTCCAAGCGGTACTGCCCTATCAATTGCGAAAGCCATAAACGAAACGTTAGATAACACTCACGAATATTCCTTTGGCAGAACGCCTGAAAGCGGAAAACGCAAACCCACCGAAATAGGTATTCACGCAGTACGCGGTGGCAATATCGTAGGCGAACACGACGTAATGTTTATAGGAAACGAAGAAATTATTACCATAAAACACTCCGCGCAAGATAGATCAGTCTTTGCTCTCGGCGCAATCCGCGCCGCAGAATACCTTAAAGACCTTGCGCCCGGCAAATACGATATGAACGACTTGATTGAAAACAAATAAAAAACGCATAAAAAAACGGACGAATTATTCGTCCGTTTTTTGTTTTACTCTTATTTTACAACCATTATTCTATAACAATGTT
>JAZSRG010000032.1:0-5052 GCA_045538365.1 Clostridia bacterium | reverse complement strand
ATAACATAGACTGAAAGCACAATCAATACCCATTTTAAAATTTGTTATACATATTTTTTTAGGAATTTCTCACAATAATTTTATGCAAAAATCAGGGAACACGAGCATGGCACGAAGCGCGCTTTTGCTTTGCTTGGGTGGAATTATTTGTAAAGTTATAGGCGCGCTTTTTAAAGTCCCCCTAACCAACGTTTTAGGCGCGGAAGGTATGGGGTTGTATCAAACGGTTTTTCCCGTGTTTTCTTTACTTCTTATATTGTCGTCAGGCGGGATTAGTCAAACGGTGTCAGTCCTTGTGTCAAGCAACGAGCGAGCGCACGCAAAACATATACTCTCGTCCGCTACCCTTTTAGTAACGGTCGGGGTTTTTGTGGTTGGCGCTCTTCTCTTTTTTCTCGCCCCTTTTATCTCTGTCTTTCAAGGGGTGGACAGCGCGTCTTCTCTTTATCTCGCCTTAATTCCCGCCTTAATTTTTAGCGGATATTCGGCGGTGATAAAAGGATATTTTCAAGCGTTATCCAACGTTTTTCCGACATTTATCTCCCAAGTTATAGAGCAAACCGCAAAACTTGTTTTCGGGCTTTTTTTTGCAATTAGTTGGGTTTCAAGTGGTATGGTAAACGGTGTTTTGGGCGCGCTTATAGGTATAAGTTTATCCGAGTTTTTGTCTTTGGTGTTTTTGTTTTTTAGATACGTTTTTGGCAAAGACAGACCGAAAATAAAGACTTGTCTTCCCTTTTCTTTTGATTTTTTAAGGGTTTTAAGATACGCTTTGCCCTTAACTCTCGGGGGTATAATTATGCCCCTTTCTTCCCTTATTGATAGCGTAACTATTATAAACTTTTTGTCCCCTATTTTAGGGGCAAGCGAAAGCACTGCCGTTTACGGTCTTATGTCGGGAACGGTTTCCACTTTAACTAATCTCCCTGCCGTATTTACCGTGGCGCTCTCCGTTGCCGTCGTGCCCGTTATAGCAAAGGACAAAGGCGCAGGGCTTTTTTCCGCCCTTTTTCAAAAAGGCAGAATTTCCATAAAACTCACACTTTTTATATGTATTCCCGTGTCCGCCTTTTTGATAGTTTTATCCCCTTTCGTTATCAATCTTTTATATCCAAATCTTTCTCTTTTTCATAAAGAAACGGCTATCAAACTACTCACAATATCTTCTCTCGGCATAACGGCTTTGGGGGTTAACCAAATTTATTCCTCCCTTCTCTTCTCCGTCGGTCTTAACTCAAAATCTATTAAAAACTTGATAATTGCAGTCGTAATTAAATGTATATTGCTCTATCCTGCCTTATCTCTTTGGGGAATATACGGGGCTTGCGGAGTAAACGTCTTGTGTTACTCTATCTCGGCTATCCTAAACGCGCGAGTGTGGCGCTGTCTTACTAATCAAAATAGCGACTTATCCAGCGCCGTTAAGATACTTTCTCTCTCCGTTTTGCTTACTTTTTCTCTTTTTTTGATTATTCCTTACCTTAATACCTTTTTGGTGTTTGCGCTTTCTATACTTTTTGTGTTATTATATTTATATATGGCGCTCACAAGCGGAGTTTTTTTGAAAGACGAAATTTTAAGTCTGCCTTTCGGGGAAAAACTTCTAAAAACCAGCAAGCGCAAGGAGTAATTATGATAACAGTCGTAGGTTTAGGAAACAACGTCAACCAAATAACCCTTGAAGCAATAGACAAAATCAATTCGTCCACAAAGATTATTGTCAAAACGCGAATTTCTAAAACCTATTCTTTTTTTGAAAATAAAAAACACGAAACTTTGGATAGATTTTTTGAAGAAGAATACGATTTTGATACGGTCAACGAAAAATGCGCGGACTATCTTCTATCCCTTAAAGGCAAGGTTTGTTTTTGCACGGACGGGGACGGAGTTAGCGACGGAATTGTAAAAAAACTCGTAGAAAAATCGGCTACTCCTATTCGTTTCGTGTACGGCGTGTCTTCCGTGTCCGATATGAAAGCGGTAAGCGGGGCTAATCTTAACTACACTCTATACACTGCTACCGAACTTATACAAAAGAGCCACGTAGAGTTTGACCGCACCGCGCCCGTGTTTATAACTGAAATTGACGACGAGTTTTTGTCTTCCGACCTTAAACTTTTCTTGCTTGATAAGTTAGGGGACGAAACCATACTCTTTTTCCATAATAAATGGACGGAAATCAAAGTGTCCGAACTTGACAGACAACGCTATTCTCACACGACTGCGTGCATTATCCCAACGTGTTTACTTACAAAACAAGAACGTTTCGGGTTGTCCGACCTTGTGGAGATTATGAAAATTTTGCGCTCCCCTACGGGTTGTCCGTGGGACAGAGAACAAACGCACCAATCAATCCGCAAAAATCTTATTGAAGAAGCCTACGAACTTGACGACGCTATTTACCGTGACGATATAGAAATGATGACGGAAGAGTGCGGTGACGTCTTACTTCAAGCCGTATTTAACGCCCTAATTGGCGAAGAAGACGGCGAATTTACTTTGTCCGACACTTTAAGTATGTTGTGTCTTAAACTTATAAACCGTCACACCCACATATTTGGGGACGTAAAAGCAAGTAACTCCGCAGAAGCCCTTATTGCTTGGGAAAACGCAAAGAAAAAGGAAAAAGCAGGGAAAGGCAAATACGACACTATCCCCCAAGCGCTCCCCGCTCTTATTCGCGCCCAAAAAGTACTTAAAACGGCAGGAGAGAAAAAGTCCGAAGTTCAAAACCCGAAAGACTCAAAAACTTGGGGGGACGAACTCTTTAATCTCGTTCGTCAAATGCGCAACGAAGGAATAGACGGAGAAGAAGCGTTATCAGATGCTATTACCCGTTTTATAGCGGAGGACAAAAATAGTGACTAAAATAGGCGATATAACGTTATCTTCCCCCTATCTTTTAGCACCGCTTGCAGGGTACACCGATATTGCTTTCCGCGAAATGGCAAGACTTGAAGGCGCAGGGCTAACCTACACCGAAATGGTGAGCGCGAAAGGTCTAATTTACGGCAACGAAAAAACTGCCGACCTTTTACGCCTATCCCCTTTAGAAACGCCGTCGGCAGTGCAAATTTTTGGCTCTGAACCGGAAATTATGGCGCGCGCAATAGGTATGATAAAAGCCGATATTATAGATATCAATATGGGTTGTCCCGTCCGCAAAATCGTAACAAACGGCGAAGGTAGCGCCCTTATGCTAAAACCCGATTTAGCCCAAAAAATAGTGGAAACGTGTAAAAAAAGCGCAGGGAAACGCCCCTTAACCGTAAAATTTCGTATGGGATTTGACCAAAATCATATAAACTGCGTGGAATTTGCCAAGAAAATGGAAGAAGCAGGGGCTGACGCTATCACGTTACACGGAAGAACGAGAGAACAGTTTTATAGTGGCGTGGCTAACCGCGAAATTATAAAAGAAACGGCAAAAGCCGTGTCTATCCCACTCTTTGCTAACGGTGATATAGTGTCAAAAAAAGACGTGGACGAATTTAAGAATAGCGCGGTTGCAGGTTTTATGATAGGACGCGGAGCAATAGGCAAACCCGAAATTTTTGCCGAACTTAACGGCGTACAAAAAACGGTTAATAAGGTTGAGCAAATCAAACGCCATATAGAAAGGCTTCGCGAATATCTCCCCGCTCACGTCGTAGTTAACGATATGAAAAAGCATATTTGTTATTATATGAAAGGTGTTACCGGGATAAAAGAACTCAAAAACGCCGTATATAACGCAAAAACGTTATCCGAACTTATAGAAATCGTAAGTAACAGATAATAACTCCCCCCACATAAGATAGTGGGGAGGCAGTTAATGAATTTAATATTTTTAGATAAAAGTTACAATCTTTCTTCTCGTCATACACTTATAAAAAAAGGCTCGGTCGTCTTGCTCTCGCCCGACCTTTTACCCGAACTTGACCTTTACGACGAACTTGCGGGAAAAAGTAATTACATAAAAACTCTTTGCGTAAAAAGCAAAGAGTTTAATTGTTTATTTCTCGTGGGCGCAACCCTTAATATGAAAAACAAAACTTTTTGGGGGACGATTATAGTCGATAACGGCAAATTTTTAGGAATATCCGACACCACTCACCCGCTCAATAATAAGTTTGACAAAAGTTCAGCAATAAAAGTTTTTGAATCTTCCGTTGGTCGCGTTGGCGTTATAAGTGGGGACGATATCTTTTTCCCTGAAATTCCAAGGCTTTTAAAACTTTGGGAAGCGGACTTTTTCTTCTTTTCACTCCCGTCCTCAATCAACAAAAATTCACGAATTTTAGCCAAATCTCACGCAATTTGCAACGGCGTAACCGCCGTTCTTTTCGGCAAAAACGGACTTAAAACTTTCCATACGAAATCTTTGATACAAAAAGGCAATCTTTTTACGCTTTCGCCTAACAATAACGATTTTTATATCTCTCACCGTCGCGCGGAATTGTACGGCGAACTTATAAAAAAGCCCTTTTAATTATTTCAAAGCGCCTTTATCCAAAAGTTTTTGCGTTTGCTTTGCAAGGGGTACTCCACCACCGTAAAGAATAACGGACTGGGATACGAGCAAACTCAAAACGTTTATTATATAGAGTTCTTGCGCTCCGAAAAACGACCAAACGATAGGAAGAATAAAAGCGTTTAACAAAATAGGCGGAAGGGGCGCGAGCCACACGTTTTTAATCTTTGAAGTCAAAATTCCGGCAATTAGCGTTACGAGAGAGCCGATAACTATATCCCACAACCCAAACGGAGAAGAAAGGTTGGAGAAAATGCACCCAATGAAAAGTCCTATACTCGTTTCAGGAAAGACAAAAGGCATCATACATAATGCTTCGGACACGCGGAATTGAATAGTGCCGAAACTTATGGGTGCAAGCAAAAGATTTAGACAAAAATAAAGCGCCGCTATCGCGGCGCATCTTACTAAAATATAAACTTTATTCGTTATTTTCATTTTATACCTCGGTTTTGATTTATGACGGGTGCGCCGATACCGTCAAGAATATTTTAGCATTTTGCTAAAAAAAACACAACTATTTTCTTATAAAAACAAAA
>JAZSRG010000016.1:0-3483 GCA_045538365.1 Clostridia bacterium | reverse complement strand
CGTTTTTGAAAGCCAATTGATTCAAAAACGTATGAAAGCGTATGAATCGGATTTTGATACCCCTGACTTGGTTATCACTATCACAGAGTCGGATACAATCAAGTACAATCCCGAATACAAGATAATATCTTCTTCAAGTTTTCGTGGGTTTGCACTCAACTCGTCAAACGATTACGGCATTTTTGATAGATTAGACTCCGCTGATAATTTATCCGCCGCTTTATATATCAATAATAACGCAACCGCAGTTACGGGTTACGTTAAAGATATTCAAAGTTTAGGTGGAGCGTCACGTGAAGTTCGCGCTTTTAATATGATAGGCGATGCGTTTAAATATGCGGCAATTTTGAGAAACGGTTTCGTTTTTCACTCGTCAACATTAAAGTATAATGGCAAAGGAATATTGTTTTCCGCGGATTCGGGTACGGGTAAGTCAACTCACACGGGACTTTGGAGAGAATATTATCCAAACGATACCGAAATTATAAACGACGACACACCGCTTATTCGATTGATTGATGGAAAGCCTTTCGTATTTGGCACGCCTTGGAGTGGAAAAACGGACTTAAATAACAACGTTTCCGCGCCTTTGAGTAACATAGTCTTTCTTGAAAGAGGGCAAGTCAACGCTCTTAAAAAACTTGATTTTGCATCCGCTTTCCAAAAATTTACTCGTCAATCCTTTATAATGCCTTTTTCTTCGCTTTTCCTTTTATATCTATCTACTGCAGAAAAGGTTTTAAAACAGACAAACATGATTATTTTACAATGTAATATCAGTAAAGATGCCGTTGATACTATCAAGGCGTACGTGGAGGGAAAAAATGAAAATTAAAAGCGGTTATGAAATCAAATCTCTTGAAGGAGTTAACATTGTCGTTCCAACTGACAGCAGTATGAGTTTTTCCGGAGTTATAACCTTAAACGACACGGCTTTATTCGTTTGGAATTTGTTACAAAACGACACTGTTGAAAGTGAAATCGTGGATAAAATGGCTGTTGAGTACGATGCGCCCCGCGACATACTTGAAGCAGACGTTAAAGATTTAATAAATTCATTTAGAGAAAACGGATTATTAGACGAATAATGAGTGAAAACAAGGTAAAAGTATCTTTAAATTTGCTTGCGCCGATTATCGAGAACAAAATTTCGTCGGGAAGCACGGTGGAAATTACCGTAACTGGAGAAAGCATGTTTCCGCTTTTTCACAGCGAACGCGATAAAGTCATATTGGCCCCGATAACGAAATTAAAACGCAAAAAAATTTGTTTTTATAAGCGTGAAAACGGCTCTTACGTCTTACACAGAATAATCAAGATTAAAAAAGACGGTATTTACTGTGTAGGGGATAACCAAGTTATAATCGAAGGTCCGCTTAAGCCCGAGCAATTTATAGCCGAAGTCCAAAGTTTTACGAGAAAAGGTAAATTTCGTAAAGCAAATTCTATTTGGCACAAGTTTTATTCTTGTATTTGGTGCGCAAACGTGTCGTTAAGACCTATTATTTTGCGTACGCTACTAAAACTTAAAAGGAAAAAGTAATGAAGAAATCATGCGGATTAAATTGGATATGCAATTCTTTAGGAAGACATTAGTCAACGTTGTTTCTGTTGACCTTTCTTTCTGCGCTAAATTCTGCAATTACGACCTTATCAACCCTTATAACTTTAGGGCTCGTTGATGCTGCAGTTTACAGCAATCAGTCTTCATCTAATATTTATTCGTATATACTTTATTACGGTGTATTTATCTTTTTAACCTTAGTTATTCAAATTCTTGAAGTTTATATCTCAAATAAACTAAATATTCAGTTAGATATATCTTATAGAAAGAGAATACTCGGTGACGTTTTAAAGAAAGATTATAGAAAAGTTCAATCGTTCCACTCGGGCGATATCTTAACTCGCGCAACCACAGACGTTGCCGTAGTTACACAAGGGTGTACACACATTTTACCAAACTTTATAGGCATACTCGTACGTATTATTACGTCACTTGTAGTTATGTTTATAATAGATTGGCAATTAGCGTTAGTTTTGATAGTTATTGCGCCAATTACTTTAATAGCATCGAGATATTACGGTAAAAAAATCAAAACTTATCACAAACGCGCGCAAAAAATTGAGAGCGAAAACCGTTCTTTTATGACCGAAGCAATTCAAAACGTTACCGTTATTAAAGCGTTTAGAAACGATTTACCAATACAAAATTACTACGACGATATCCAAAAGAAAGGGTATAAGATTAAGATGAAGATTAACGTATTTAGCATTATTGCTAACGTTTTAATGTTTTTATCTATCTCGCTTTTGTATTATTTTGCTTTAATTTGGGGCGCGTACAGAGTAGCAATTGGGCTTCTTACGGCAGGTCAACTAACGGCTATATTACAATTAGTCGTTCAATTCCAGTCCCCGTTTAAAACTCTTTCGGGAATAATTAACAGTTTTTATAGAATGAGAGCGTCAGCGGAAAGAATACAAGAATTTACGTCAATTCCCGACGAAACTTCTTTTTCAAACGGTTACGACGATTACGAAGAATTCGAGAAAATCGAAATTAGTAATTTATCATTTTCTTACGACGAAATACCCGTTATACAAAATCTTTCAACCACCATTGAAAAAGGCGAGTTTATAGGCATATCCGGACACTCAGGCTCAGGCAAATCAACCTTGCTTAAACTTATTATAGGTTTATTAACGCCAAATTCGGGCGACGTTCAATTAGTTGGACTAAAAGGTAAAATGGATAGCAGAGCATTGTTTTCTTACGTACCACAAGGAAATATGATACTCTCGGGTACTATTCGTGAAAACGTTTCGTTTTTTAACAATAATATATCCGACGAAGTTATATATAACGCTCTTAAACTTTGTTGTTTAGACGACGTAGTTAAGTCTTTGCCAAATGGAATCGACTCATCAATAGGAGAGTTCGGTTTAGGTTTATCCGAAGGTCAACTTCAAAGACTGTCTATTGCAAGAGCCTTGGTTATGGGTAAAAAAATTCTCTTACTTGACGAAGCGACTTCAGCGCTTGACGAAGATACGGAAAGAGAAGTTATTAAAAACTTGAAATCAAATAATTACACGATAATTCTCGTTACTCACCACTCAAAATTATTGTTAGAGTGCGATAGAGTAATCAAATTTTAGGAGGAACGTATGGACGAGAAAAAGATAATTTTTAGTGGTATTCAACCGACGGGTACGCTTACATTAGGTAACTATATTGGCGCTATTGGCAACTGGTTGAAACTTCAAGACGAATATAATTGTATTTATTGCGTAGTTGATATGCACGCAATCACGGTACGTCAAGTTCCCGCAGAACTTCGCAACCGCTCAATTTCCTTTATGGCGCAATATCTTGCTTGCGGTCTTGATCCCGAAAAGAATATTATGTTTTATCAATCTCACGTTCACGAACACGCCGAACTCACTTGGGTTCTTAACTGTAACGCAATGATAGGCGAATTA
>JAZSRG010000036.1:0-13962 GCA_045538365.1 Clostridia bacterium | reverse complement strand
CACCTATCTCCTAATTATATATTATTATAACATATATATTATATAAATACAATATATAAAAGGCAATAAAAAAGCCGTATTCGTTTTGAATACGGCTTAATTCGTTTTTCTTATTTACCGAAATACTTATTTACAACGTCTTGATTGATAGTAACTGCGTCCTTGGTGCTGTTAATAAGATTTTGTTGGTAAACGGAAATCTTATTAGTTTCTTGAGCGCCTTTCAAGGTGTCGTAGATATAGTCGTAAAGAGTAGTTCTATCGGTGTCACCGATTTCAATCTTCTTCATTTCAGCAACTGCTTTCGCTACGTCCGTGGTATCAATCATATAATATCCTTCTTCGTTGGTGTTAGCGTTTGCAATATGTGAAATCATAACAAGGTGGATACCGTAGTCGGTTACGCAAATTGCCATAGAACCAACTTTACCGGTTTCGTCACCGAATACGAAATAGTTGTCGGTGTCGCCTTCAATATCTTCTGCGTTTTTACCCGAGATAAGGTACAAACAGATATTGGTGAATTCTTCCATATAACTGTCTTCGTCCGGTCTTACGGTGTAGTCGTACGCGTTGTTGAACATACCGCTGTCACTGGGATTTGAGTAACCGAAGATGTAGTTCGTGAAGGCTTCGAGTTTGGTGTCAACGTCCATACCATTAAGTTCGGTGTGAATACCTTTTAAGAAATCCATACCGGAAACTTTAGAAAGGTTATCTTTATCGTAAACCAAATCTCTCCAATCAATAAGGTCAGCCATTTCTTCTTCGTCGTAGCCGTTGCCGTTATCCCACCAAGCCTCGAACTTGCCGTAGTCATTAACCATCAAGGTTTCTGCAAGTTTTGCTCTGTAATCGGCTAAAGCCGTGTTGCCTTCGCCGTAGTTACCGCTTGAAGCCATTTCGTTGTATTCACTTAAAGAATAGTTACCGTTGAAATATATGTGGGTGTTTTCAGCCTTTCTATCTTCAAGGTCTGCTTCTTCAAAAGACAAGAGAACGTGTTTAACGGTAGCGTAACCTGTTTCGGGATGATAATACAAAACTTGGTTAGCACCGAACGCGCTTGCGTAAGCCGCTTCGTCCGCGCTAAAGGTTGCTTCGTTCTTTTTAAGGTTTTCAGCGTATCTTGCAACTACTTGAGCATCGGTAGGTTTAACTCCGTCCAAAAGGCTTTCTTGTAATTTTTCTACGATAATTTGTTCGTATTGAGATTGCAAGAAAATGTTTTCAATTTCTACCGTGCCTGATACGAAATATTGGTCTTCAAAAAGTTTCTTAACGCGGTTGAAAGCGATACGAGCAACGTTTTTGCTAATTGCGCCGTATTCTTCCCAATCGGTTTCGTAGTTGAAGGTTTTGTTGAGCCAAGAATCAACGGTTTCAGAATAATCTTCTTCTTCCTCTTCCTCGTCAAGTACGGGCAAAGGACGAACCGTTCTTTCGTCTTCGTCTTCTTCTTCAGTCTCTTCTTCTTCCGTTTCTTCTTCGTCTTCAGCGTATTCTTCGTTTACGGTTTCAACGTATTTTTTATAAATTTCTTCAATTTGCTCGTTAACTTCTTGTTGCGCTTGGTTTACAATAGCCGCAGGCAAAGAAGCCTTCAAAAAGCCGTTATTTGCGTTGTCCCACTTAACAGCAGCGCCGTTGTCACCTTTAACGACACCTCTGTCGATAGCGTCAAGCACTAAAAGTTTACGGTTAGCAAGTTGTTCGATAACGTACATGAACGCATCTTCTTCCGTCATGCCGTAATTTTGAACGTAGGAAGCGCCGTAGGTATAGAAACTTTGAACAGCGTCCAACTTGGTAATGGTTGCAACGTTGCCCTTATACTCTACGGTAGCAATAGTTTGCTTCAAATCACGTCCCGTATTTACGGGAAGAATACAACCCGAGAATACAGAAAGTGCAAAAGCAAGGATAAGTATCATACATACTATTCTCTTCTTCATCACATAACTCCTCATAATAAAAGGGTACTTTAACTACTGTATTATATACTATTTTAACATTTATAGCAATCGTTTTGTTACAAATTTTTGGTTGCAAGTTCCAAAAATGTTATTATTTCCCCTATTTTCTCCTCCGCCGTCAATTTTTGCGCTCTAAACACAACGGACGGGGGTGTATTTGCAACTACGCAACGGTCACCCATTTGAGCAATTGCAAACAAAATATTTTTCTCTTTAAACGCCGAACTGCCCCTAAATCGCAAGCCCGTTCCCTTTTGGTTGGACACGACTTCTGCAACGTTTAGTTCGGATGCCAAACTGCTTATATAAGAGATATCGAAAAGGTTTAAAACGTCCTTCGGAATCTCGCCGTAAACGTCGCGAAGTTCACTCGTTAACTCCCTAATTTCCGCTCTCGACGACAGCCCTGCAATTCTCTTATAAAGTCGCATTCTTTCTCTGTCACTTTGAACATAGGTTTCGGGCACGATTGCGTTGATATTGATTTTAATATCAACTTCTTTGTTTTTAACTTTTTCGCCTTTTAGTTCTAAAATGCTTTCTTCCAAAAGTTTACAGTATAAATCATATCCGATTTTATCGATATGACCGTGTTGTTCACGGCCTAAAACGTTGCCCGCGCCCCTGATTTCAAGGTCGCGCATAGCAATTTTAAAGCCTGAACCCAGTTCGCTGTAATCCATTACGGCTTGAAGTCTTTTACCCGCGCTATCCGTCAAAATTCTGCCTTCGGGATAGGTAAAATAGGCGTACGCAAGTCTGTCGCTTCTGCCCACTCGACCACGTAATTGATAGAGTTGGGAAAGTCCGAGTTTATCGGCTTCATATACGATAAGAGTGTTTGCGTTTGGTAAATCTATTCCGTTTTCAATAATAGTCGTACAAACCAAAACGTCCCCGTCCCCGTTATAAAAAGCGTTTATGCGTTTTTCAAGTTCTACGCTACTCATTTTAGCGTGAGCCATTATAACGCGCGCGTCGGGTACGGCGTTTTGTACGGCGTTTGCAAATTTTTCTATGCCTTCTACTCGGTTATATAAAACGTAACTTTGTCCGCCCCTTGCAAGTTCGCGTTTTATAGCGTCCACCAAAAGTCCTTCGGTGTATTCCGTCACGTAAGTTTCTACGGGAAGTCTATTTTCCGGCGGTGTTTCAAGTACGCTTATATCCCTAATGCCCGTGAGCGACATGTGCAGAGTTCGGGGAATCGGGGTGGCGGACAAGGATAAAACGTTTACGTTTTCACGCAAAAGTTTAAGTCTTTCTTTGTCTTCCACGCCAAACCTTTGTTCTTCGTCCAATACGAGTAGCCCAAGGTTTGAAAATTTTACGTCTTTGGATAAAATTCTATGCGTTCCGCACACGATATTTATTTTGCCGTTTGCAAGTCCTTCTATTACGGATTTTGATTCCTTTTCTCCGTGAAATCTATTCATACAGGCAATACCCAGTCCGTATCCTTCAAATCTCTTTAAAACCGTTCTGTAGTGTTGCTCGCAAAGTATGGTGGTGGGCGCAAGTATCGCCACTTGATATCCTTCGAGTACGGTCTTAAATACGGCGCGCAAAGCAACTTCGGTCTTGCCGTAACCAACGTCACCGCAAAGAAGTCTATCCATAACTTTGCCCTTCTCCATATCGGACTTTATCTCGGAAACGGCAGTAATTTGGTCTTCGGTCGGCGCGTGCGGGAAACGTTCTTCAAACTCGACTTGAAACTCGCTGTCACTTGGATATTTTACGCCTTTTGAGTTTTCTCTCTTTGAGTAAAGTTCAAGCAAATCGAACGCCATAGCCTTGACGGACTGCTTAACCTTGTCTTTAAGGCGCGAAAACTCTTTTCCGCCGAGTTTACTCATTTTAGGCGTTTCCGCTCCACCCGAGTAGCGACTGAGCATTCCCATTTGGTCGATAGGAACGTAAACTTGTCCGTCCGAGTACTCAATTTGCACGAAATCACGCTCGTGAGTATCCGTTTTAAGTCTTGTAGTTCCCTTAAATACGCCTATACCGTGGATATCGTGAACGACGTAATCTCCCACGTCAGGGATAGTGAAAACGTCGCGTTTTTTAACTTTAACCTGTTTAGTTTTTTTGCGAAGAAGTTCTTCTTCACCTATTACTACTATGCCCGACGAGTGGAAAATAAATCCGTTTTTTATCCCCCACGGAGCGCAAGTCGTGGTATCGGGCTCAACGTTTTCGGACACGACTGCGTTAATTCCGCACTCAACGAGTTCGTCCGCAACGGTCTTTGCGCCGTCCAAATCTCTACAACAAAGTATAACGGTATATCCGTTAGTTTTCCACGAACTAATGTCAGACACAAGACTTTCTCTATCCAAATGATATCTTGCAATAGGCGTGGACTTAAAACTGAATACGGCGTTTGGCTCGAATAACGGATTCATAGTCGTAATTTGTTGGAAAGCAACCGTCGTTCCGTCCGTAAAATACAACTTCTTTTTATCCCTTAAACTCTTGACGTGGTTAGGAGTTACTTCCCCTTTTTCCGTCAAGTTCATTACTCTGTTTTCGTATTCTTTAAAAAGTCTTTCCGTGCGGTCGAAAAGCAATCTACATTCGTCGTACACGCACACCGTATTACTCGGCAAATAATCAAAAATCGAGCCTAAAAACTCGGTTGCAAAAGGTATCGCCCAGTTTGCTCGCGTGTCCATTACACCGCTACTTAAAGCAAAAACGACGTCGGAAATTATCTCTTGTTGTCTTGCGGCGCTGTCCGTGGACAGTCCCTTTTGAGAAATCTTTCCAAGTCTTTCTATAACTATACGTTTTTCCACGTCAGACAAAAGCAAATCGTTTACGGGAAGAATAGTTATTGCTCTTTCCCCTTCTCTTTCGTCTAATTTTCTAATTTTTTCAACCGTGTCCCCGAAAAACTCTATTCTATAAGGCTTTTCTTCAATAGGCGCAAAAATATCTATAATATCCCCGCGAACGGCAAAAACGCCCTTTTGGTCGGCGTAATCCGCTCTTTGGTAACCTAAAAAAGTCAATTTTTGAATAAGGTCGTCAAACGAGTAATCTTCGTCCACGCGAAGGGTTATTAAATTATCCGAAAAATAATCACGCCTTGGCGTATAGGTCATAATAGACTCGGGGGTAGCCACTATTACGTCAAAGTCTTGAGTTAAGATTTTGTATAACGCATTGAGTCTGCCATACGTTCCTTCATTTGACGAACGCTTAAAAAACAAAGTGTCTTCCTTTTCGGGGAAACGCACGGCGCGAACGCCGAAAGCCTGTAATCCTTCCATAGTTTTTACGGCTTCCAAAGTGTCCGTAACCACGTAAATTACAGGGTTTTTAATGGATGCAACGGCGTGAATTTTGTTTGCTCGATTCATGCCAAAAACCGAGATTTTTTTCATCTCGGTCAAATAATCAAAGAAGGGTTTAATTTCCCCGTTCTCTACTTTTTTTAAGGCTTTTAAGATATCTTCTCTCAATTATATTCTCGCATCACGCGTTCAAAATCACGTTTTTCGATATACTCTTTTACCGCTTCCGCCGCCGTTTCTACGCCACACTCAATTGCGTCGCGATTATCCCCCGTCACGTTCATCAAAACGTAGTTCATAAGGGGAATATTCGCCGGCGGTTTGCCGATACCTATTCTTATTCTCTTAAATTTCTCGGAATTTAAACATTGAACAATATTTCTCATTCCGTTATGCGTGCCCGCGCTTCCGCTTTGGCGAAGACGTAATACGCCGACCGGCAAATCTATATCGTCGTAAAGCACTACTAAATCGTCTATGTTTGCTTTAAATTTTCCTAAAAGTTCTCTCACGCACTCGCCCGACAAATTCATAAAGGTGTCAGGAAGGGCGAAAACTATTTGCTCTCCCCCCTTAAAGGTGGTGGCAACGTGTCCTTTCCCGCTTTTTTTGAGTTTAAGTCCGTATAACGATATCAACTTTTGCACGGCTTTGTAGCCCGTGTTATGATAGGTATCTGCATACTGCTTGCCCGGATTTCCAAGTCCAACTACTATTAACATTTTTTGTTTCTCCTTTTTTCTTCAAAATACGTACTTATAATTTCCCCACACTGTCTTTCAAGAACCCCGTCACAAATCTCGCAAACGTGATTAAATTTACCTTCGTTTAAGTTATAGAGCGTACCGCAACAACCGCCTTTTTTATCTCGCGCGCCAAAAACAAGTCTTGGTATCCTTGCGTTTAAAATTGCGCCCATACACATAGGACAAGGCTCTATCGTCACGTAAAGAGTTACGCCGTCAAGTCGCCAACTATTAAGTTTTTTGCAAGCCTTTTGGATAGCGATAATCTCGGCGTGATTGATAGCGTTTTGCGTTCTCTCGCGATTGTTCCTGCCCCGCGCTATAACTTTTCCGTTGAAAACCGCAACCGCGCCTATTGGGACTTCGTCCTCGTCCCTTGCTTTTTCCGCCTGTTTTAAGGCCATTTTCATAAATTTTTCGTCAACAGTCATAATTCCTCGCAACGTACAAACGCCGGTATTTCAAAATACCGTACCGCAAAGCCTATCTCATCAAGCCCCAAACGTAGGTAAACAAAGTGGTAACCGCGCCAAAAACTATAATTGCGCCCCACAAAAAGCCTGATAAAACTTTTTCTTCTTTTTCTTCACTTTCCACAACAGTTGGAAACTCAACGGACGTTTTCTTGCTCCATTTATAGTAAATATATATCGTAATTCCTACCGCAAGCGCCCAAACGAGAGCCAAAACGATTGCCCCGAAAAGGGAGGAGCCGAAAGCGTTTATTCCCTTGTATATTTGATAAACTAACCCGTTAATAGACGCGGAATAGCCCCTTATAACTACGAGCAAGTTGTTAAAGGCGTGCATAAGTATGGCTGGGAAAATACTCCCGGTCAACACCGTTATATACCCCATTAAAAGTCCGCCCACGAAAGTATAACCCGTTTGCATTATGTTTTGGTGCATAAGGGCAAAAAGCAAAGCGGATAAAAGCACTCTCTTGTGCACGTTTCCACCGCAAAACTGCAAAACCAAGCCCCTGTGCGTAATTTCTTCAAATATAGCGGGCAAAACCGCCGTTAACAAAATACCTAAAAATAAATATTCTACGCCCGAGTAAACGGTGGCGTCCGATATAACGGGAGTATAACCCGTCCAACAAATAAAATTCGACCAAACCGTACTCACACCACCGTTTATAATAGGGTGCAACACCACCAAAATAAGAGTGGGCAACCAAATCTTTTTATTAGGTTTTTTGATAGACAGTCTTTTTTTGAGTTCACTTGCGCAATCAACGTCGTAGTCGTGTTTTTGAGTGGCTAAAATTATGCCGAATATAGGAATTATTCCCATACAAAAGACTTGGGCAATAGTTGTAAACACGAAATCAAGTTCCCACTCGCCTAAAATCCCAAAAACTTCTACGTTTACCGCTATCCTTAACAAGGTTAAGGCAAACATCACTAAAAGATAGGTGGTGAGATAGCCTACTCGTTTACTCATTTTATAACCTTTGAAACGAAATCAAACACGACTAAAAGCGCCATTATGATAGTCGCCGTCCAGAAAAAGATTTTTTCCTTTCTGTTTTCTACAATATCCCCGTCGTCGGACATAGGACTAACTAAATCTACGTTTTTTTCAAGGTTTTTGAAACCTTTTTGGTGTTCTACTCCCACGCTCTTTTGTCTGTGGCGCAAGAAAAGATAGCCGAAAAGGCACGCTAATACCAAACCTACTATTATCATAACGATGCAAGTTATAACGGTTTGGGAAGACGCAAAAAAGGTAGAAGCCGTTGAGCCTTCCATTTCTATAACTATGCCGTTTTTATCCAAAGTTTTGAGATATCCGAGTATAACGAAAAAGTTGTTAAAGAAATGCAAAAGCACGCCGTACCACAAAGATTTACCCGAAATTACCAAAAATCCTGCAAAAAGTCCTATCATAAATTGATGAACGGACTGCGCAAGACTGCCGTGCATAAGCATAAAGAATAAAGCCACGAAAATAATTGCTTTCGTAGTACCCAAACTTCTTCTAACTCCGGGCAAAATACCGCCACGCACCATACTTTCTTCTGCGACTGCAGGCATAATAGCCATTGCAAAAATAGACAAAATTATACTAAAAGTCGTATTCATAACGGGCATACTTGACTGAACGGTATAGCCTGCAAGTTCAAGGGCGTTAAGTAAGATATTAGACGCGCCAATTCCAAAGAAAAAGAGTGAAACCCCTATTCCCAAAGTCAAGAGCGTGCCTACAAAACTGATTTTGCCTTTAAAATTGCCTTCTTCGAGCAAATTAAACGCGGAAATTTTGCTCGTTAACACTAACAAAGCCAAAAGAATTAACTGGCTAAACGCGGGGAATAACCAATCTCTCCATTTACTTCCGCTTAAAAGGGTTGCCAAAATGACTGACACTAAACTTAGCGACAGTATTGTTACGATTGCAAGTGTACCTGATAGATTTTTTCTTTTAGTTATCATAATATATTATTATAACTAATTTTTACCTTAAAGTCAATTATAGTATTATTTTCTTTTTTGTTTGAAATGCAGGAATTTTGCAAAGAATAGGGAGCAAAAACGCCACGGACACAAAAGCCGATATAGCGTGCGTTATATAAAAGGACAGTCCCATAAAATATCTTAATGAAAATGCGGAGAAAAATTCCGTTTCGTGAGAATAAATTAAAATTTCAAAAGCCGTGGTTTGAAGCCCGAAAAGTATAGTGAGCAATACGCAAGACAGCGCGTAGATTAAAGAGTGGCGAACGCCGAGTTTTGTTAAAAAAGCGGTCACTAAAACCACTGTATTCCAATGAATAAAATAACTTATCACCCACGCGCCTACGCCGTATAATACACACTCGACGACGATAAAAACGTTGCACGCAAAAAGCGTCTTGTTTTTTCCAAGTGTTAATGTATAAAAAACAAGAAATAGAGTTACGAGTTCTACGTTTGCAAGCCAACTTAAAGCGTATTTCACCGCCGTCAAACTTGCCGCAGCCACTCCAATATACGCAACGCTTTTACCGCTAAAATTTTTCATTACCAATTAGATTTTTCAAATACGTAGGTCGCGCCCTTTTGCAAAGGAAGTTCTTTTATTCCTTTACTTGCGCTACCCAAAGTTTTGTTATTCACAGTAACCGTTCCCCAAGAGTTATCAAAGTACGGAATACCACCGACTTCGCAGTCCGTGTATATTGCCCAAAACTCACGCGACAACGAGTCCGCAGTTATTCCTAAAATGGATAACACCATACCGCCCGACTCGGTGTAAGTGAAATTTCCGTTGTTTTCTTGAAGATATTCCATTAAATCAGACAAAGTCACCATATCGGTATTGCTCGTGTCAAAAGTGGTTTCAAAAGTAACTGAAACCCCGTCCACTAAAACGCAAAAATACACTTCGCCTTTTTCTCCCACGGTTTGTGGAGTGCAAGCCGAAAGAACTCCGAAAACGCATAAAAACACTAATAAAACCGCAAAAACTTTAACTAATTTTTTCATTTTTTTTCTCCTTTTTTTTCATAAAAAAAATACCTTTTTCCGCGTGGAAAAAGGTATTCAGGGCATAATACGCCTAAATTTCAAAATAGTGTCAATTTCCCACCGAAATTGCATTGTGACGGATATAGGCAGGTCTCCTGACTCGGATAACTTTCGTCCGCGGTCTTCCCGGTTTCCCAGTGACTTGTCGCGTTCTCCTACAGTAGCGGGGGCTGTGCTTTCGCTTCCCTATTAAGTAACCTTGGTTACACCTGTATCCCTATTAAATTATTCTCTTTCCGGAAGTTCGAGCACGATAACGTGAGTATCTTCTCCGTCGAATTGTGAGCGAGTTATCTCTATCGTGTCGGACTCCGCGTATTCGATACACTCGTCGTCGAATTCTTTCAAAAATCCGTCAACTTTGTCTATATCGAGTTCAATACCGCGCGTTTTGTAGTGCATAGGAATAACTATATCGGGCATGAGCCTATCAACGTATTCCTTTGCTTGTTCTCCGTCAACGGTGTAATTTCCGCCAACGGGAATAAGTAATACGTCCACCGGACCTATTGCTTCTACGAGTTCGGGAGTACATTCTTGACCAATGTCACCCATGTGGCAAACTTCTACTCCGTCAATGCGGAATTTGAATATTAAGTTATCTCCCCTTTTAGCGCCTTCAACTTCGTCGTGCGACGAGTGAATACCCAAAATGTGGATACCTTTTTCTTCAAACACACCCGTTTCTCTTAAAACTACGGGGTTTCCGCTAACCGCCTCCACGTTGTTGTGGTCGTCGTGGTCGTGACTAATTGTTACTACGTCCGCGGATACGTCGGGTAATTCTATACCAACGTACGATCGGTACGGGTCGGTAACCACTGCGCTATCCGTGCTTTCTTCAAGACGGAAACAAGAGTGGCCCAGCCATTGTATTTTCATTTTTTCCTCCTAAAATTCCCTTTCGGGTTACTTTTTATACTTTTCTAAAAGTTTACTAATTTTGTCAGACGGATCAAGCAAGGTGCTTATCGATCTGTTTTGGTTAGAACCGGCTATAATGTAAGCGAGATATTTGCTCATATCTGCTTCAATGTACCAAGGTTCTTCTTTGAGTTCGGGTTTGGTGTACGTTAAGTTCGTACCAATAACCGCGGTAATAATTCCCTCATTATATGCTTGACGGAATTTCTCTATGCCTTCTGTAAATATGGTGTAAGTTGCCGTCAAGAAAATACGGTGCGCGCCTGCGTTTTTAAGGTCGCGAGCAAGACCTAAAGCGGAATCACCTGATGCGATAATATCATCGGCTACGAATACGTCCATACCCATAACAGGTCCGCCCAAATATTCGTGAGCAATGATAGGATTACGACCGTTTATGATAGTGGTATAATCACGGCGTTTATAGTACATACCGAGATCTACTCCCAAAACGGAAGAATAATATTTATTTCTGCTCATAGCGCCTTCGTCCGGACTTACTACCATAAAGTTGTTTTTGTCAAGTTTCAAGTCAGGGAACTTTCTAAACAAAGCCTTTAATACTTGGTAAGTGGGCATAAAGTTGTCAAAGCCCATAAGGGGTACAGCGTTTTGTACTCTGGGATCGTGCGCGTCAAAAGTTACTATATCCTTAACGCCCATGGCTTCGAGTTCTTGAAGCATCATAGCAGCGTCAAGGGACTCTCTCATACTTCTCTTATGTTGACGTCCGCCGTACAAGGTGGGCATAATAACGGTAAGTCTTTCCGCTTTTCCTCCCATGGCTGATATAATTCTCTTTAAGTCAGCGTAATGGTCATCGGGGGACATTCTATTTTCTACGCCGAACATAGAGTACGTGCAACTATAATTTCCTACGTCAACTAAAACGTAGGCGTCGCGACCTCTAATACTTTCGTTAATAACGGCTTTACCGTCACCAGAACTGAAACGGGGACACTTTAAACCGATTTTAAAAGTGTCAACCTTTTCTCCCGTGTCGTTCTCGTAGAATTTTGTTAAATAGTAATCTATTTTTTTAGAGAGGTCTTCCGCGCCCGGTGCTGCAAGAAGTGCAATAGGGCTGTGCGGTTCTGCTACGAATATCTTATCTCCGGGTGCTTTCATTTACGTTCCTCCATAGAATGCTTTCTTTTTTCCTTTTCTATTATAGCACAAGAGAAAACAAATCGCAACCTGTTTTCTCTTAAAATCTAATATAGTTTATTAATATTTTGCGCCTTTTCTATACATATCGAGTTCGACGTCTATCATATAGTTAACTTGTTTAATTTTCCAAAGTATTGCTTTTTCATCACTTTGATAAAGCATACTAGGTTCGTAACCAAGCATAGAGTCACGTCTAACCAAAGGTATAGCGGCTTCCGCGTTCTTAATTTCGTCACGCGCGAGTTTTTCGATTTTGTCACAAAGGGACAAAGTCTTTTCTTTCGTTCTTGCGTTAAGCAATTGAATACGCAAATCGTAAAGTTTCTTTGCGTTCAAAGTCGTGATTATAGACCTTCTAATGTATTCGCCAAGATTGATAAATCTTAAAAGTTCGTCGTTTTTGTTCTTTATAGATTTTGCAATCTTTAAGCCTTGTTCCATTAATGCGAGCATTTTCTTAAAGCCCTTAATCTCTTCGGGGGCGCGGAGCATATAAGTGCTTGCGCGACCAAGGTCTTCAATTTTATAAAGTCCGTTCCAAATACCGCTACCAAAGTGCGCCTCTGGGGGTTTAGGAAGTTTAACGTCCTTTATCAAACACATAGGATACGCAGGTCCTACTCTACAAGGACCGTATTGGTCTTCGTCCGTTGCGTTATAGTAAGTTATGCCTTCGCTCCAAAGTTTAAATACTTCTTTAACCTTTTCAGGTTCGGTTTCGGAAAGATTTCTTGCTATCAAATCAAGTTCTTCTTCAGCGCTGTGTCCGCCAACCGTGTATGCGTTTTTAACTTGACGGGCAATAATAGAGGGATAGAAACCGTAGTGGTGTCCTTCCATAAGTCCGCAAAGACCGTATTTTTCTTGGCTCTCTAAAATTGCATCCAATCTTTTTTGCCATTGATACGGGAAAGGTTCGTAAGGAATAGTACCGAAGTCCCACGTACGTCCTGCCGTATTAACCATAGAATACAAGCGGATATTTCTCTCTTTCGCTATCTTCGCTTCGCTCGTAAAGTACTTTCCGGGACCTGCAAAAGATGCGGTGTAGTCCATAATGATTTCCAAAGCGTTACCGATTTTACGTCTTTCAAACATTTCAAAAGTAACTTGCAAACTAACGTCGGTCGGCAAGGTTTTTAAAAGTTTAATTCTGGCTTCTTCATCAACGTAACCGAAGTTATACGTCCAGAAAACTATATCAGCGTCCGGTTTTATAGCGCGGATAGTGTCGCGAACGAGTTCGAGCCACTCTTTAAAGTCGTAGCACGGGTACCAACCGGGAGAGTGCTTTTCCATAGACTCGGGGATATTATCCGCCGGTTTGTCATAGTAGTGACGGGGGGATACGTGGGGATCACGGCTCGGGAATTCGATGGACTCTCCAACGAAAACTATACCCTTAAAGCCGGGATGTTCACGGAAAACGGGACCGTAAATGGAGTCGTAAGTTTCTTTTGCTCCTTCGTCCAACGGGTGATTAAAGTTTTTAAGATAACTATACGCGTAAGTGTCGATACCGTAGTTTTTAGCGCGGTTTATGATATCTGAAAAGTCACACTCGCCACAAGTCGTGTGCTTTGAGTCCTTTACGAAAAGGAGAATTGCATCATATCCGTAGTGCGCGCAAACGTTTAAGTACTCGTCGGGATATTCGTCGCAACCGTAACCCGAGTGTATCATACGGGGGGTGAATTTAGCGCGTTGCTCAAGTACGCCGTGCGTAACGTAGGGGGCTTTTTTGTCGTTTAATTCCGTTTCCATTGAAAACAACGCTTGTTGGAATCCCCTATCGTCGTACGCTTCTATCAAAATACCGTCCTTGGTAGTCGTACGTTTTCTACCCATATATCCGTTTGCTTGTCCGAGATTTTTGTCCGTAATTGTTCCTTTAATCTCAGCAAATTGAGCGTTTTTAACAAATTTTGCTTTGATACCGAAGGCAACGCGCAAATAATCTTTAAAGTCTTTTATTGCGTTTTCCGCAACAACGGAATCAAAATCTATAGAAATGGTCAAAGTTTCAGGCAAAGCGTATTCGTCCGCTTTGGGTAAAACGGTTTTGTCCCACTTAACTTTATGGTGCAAAGTACACATTCTCTTTCTAAAATCGTAATTTTGTTCAAGTTTTAACATATTTTTCTCCTAAAAAGAATTATTATTACTTTATTGTATATTAGCAAAACCTAAAAGTCAATGGAAAATCAAAATTAGTTGCCGAAATTTTACATTTTACCTTTTTGCTCTAACGTTTACCCAAAAAGACGTACGTAACCGCGCAGTTACGCAGGATTTTGTCGTAGGGACAGGCGTCCTCGACTGTCCG
>JAZSRG010000139.1:0-3596 GCA_045538365.1 Clostridia bacterium | reverse complement strand
ACTTGCTCTATTCTCTCTTCTCCGCCGAATCCGTCAACGATACGAATACGATAAGTTTCGATTTCGTAAACTGCGATAATGTTAACGTCACTTTCTACAACGTAAGGAATGTAGAGATAAACGTCTTCATCAGGACTATTAATTCTATTTTCTTCTGCATATTCGCCGATATAGAAACCGAGGAAGGCAAAACCTTCGTTTTCGCTTACAATCAAAGTGATTTCTTCACTGTGATAGAATTCGCCTGAACCGGCTATTACTCTACCGTAATCATAGTTACCCTCGTTAATGATGGTAGTAGTGATATTAACGGTGTGTTTAACCATGGTGTCAGGAACGAATACTGCTACGATTTTAACAGTATGAACAGCCGTTTGAGTGTAGATGTACTCTGCTTCGGTGGACATACGAGAAACGTAAGTATTCTCTCCTACCGTGAGTTGTTCGTACCAACCTGCGAATTGATATCCGGGGTTAGGAGTAGCAATAAGAGTAGCCGTTTCTTCAAGAACGAGTCTTGATTGAAGAGAGCCGTCTTCCATAGTTTCAAATCCGTCAATTGATACAGTACCGTTTCCGTCGTTTGCAACGTTCAAGGTAAAGTGTTGTTTAACGAATTCTCCGTAGAAGTTATATCCGTCAGTTGCGGTGTTTGCTCTAACTTTCAAACGGTAATTTGAACCTGCGTAATGCTCGTTCCAAATCTTAAGTTCTCCGTCAACTTCAATCTCTGAAAGCATTTCTTCGTAAGTTGAAATTTGCGCAAGTTCTTCAGTTACGGGAACCCATTCGTATTTACCGTAAGCCATATCGTAGGTGTATTGTTCAAGTTTGATAGATACGGGTGTAACTTCTTTAGTCTTCTCTTCGTCAGAATACCATTTACCAAAAGTGTAACCGTTGTAACCGCTCATAATGAGTTCTACGTCGGTGCTTACACCTGCGGTCTTCATAATAGAGTAACCAGTACCTGCGGTAGCGGGAACGGTGTTAGGTAAAGAAGTGCCATCCGGAACTACGGATTCACAAGCAACGGTGATTTCTTCAGCGTCTTCAGATCTAAAATCAATATTATCGTAGTAATATTCACCTGCGCACTGAAGTATAGCAAACGTACCTGCGTATCTTTCGTTGTTAGGATCACGGAATACAGCCGTACCGATATTATGCCAAGGCTCTTCGTTCGGAACGCTAAGGTCAGTACGAGCGTCTTCACGAATATAAACGGTCATATAGTTTTCTCTAACTTCTACTTTGTAGTTATACCAACAATTTGCAACGTCTCCACCGTCGGTTCTGTACCAGTTTGAGAAGGACTTATTGATACCAGATTCACCCAAAAGTGAGTTTGTGCCGGTGTTAGATGATACGAACGGTTGTAATTGATAATATACGTCTGATGAGTTAGGTACTCTACCACTTCTCAAAACGTCGGTAGATTCACCGGTACCGTTCTGAACGTTAGCGATAACACCGCTCGTTTTGATGTAGTCTTCACCAACTTTTCCGTAACGTCCGTTGAAACCGAACCAAGGAGAACCGGTCAAACCACCTGACACAACGTAAACGTCAAAGGTTACGGTGTAGTTTCTTGCAACCAATTTGTTTCCGTCTTGAGGATCGAAAGCAAAGTTGGTGTAAGTGGAGTTACCGTCTATTCTGTTGTTCATATAAGCAACTTTACCACGGCCAGAGTCGGTCGGATCGTTAGCAATTTTTACAACTTCACGTTGAGTATGAGGATACTCGTAGTGAACGAGATAGTCGCCCTTAGAACCGTCGTCTTTTAAGATATACGCGTCGTTTTGAACTCTGGATTCAGTAACTTTGTAGTCTTCCCAGTCTTCGAAAACGTCGTAAGAATTAAGAGGAACAATTTCTGCGCCCGCAGTCGTTGCAATAGAACCTGCAACGGTTGCGATAAGCGCGATCATTAAAATAATAGATAAAATCTTTTTCATATGCTCACCTCTTAATTGTTTAGGAGAAGCGCGAATGCTTCGCCTGCTCCAAGGTTAACCGTTAAGGACGAACCTTCGAACGCAAATTCACGTTCACCAAGGATATAAGAACCGCTTACGATTTCATCACCGAAGTTCAAGGTGATATCCCCTGATACGGTAATAGAGTCGTTACATACGAGATACAATTCTTGAACGTCACCTTGAATAAATTCGTTGTGATCGTTATTGTTTGCATAGTACTTCATATGTGAAACGAGGTGTGAAATACCTGCGGAATCTTGAAGTCTCCAAGTAAAGTCAGGATCACGGGATACGAACATTGCTTCAGGAATAATTTCTCCGTTAGGAGTAAAACCAACCTGAGTGATGTGGTCAACGTTTGCGTTCAAGAACCACTTAGCCATTGCTTGAGCATAGTTGTTTGCTTTTTGCATTACCCAGTAGTTGCTATTCTTTGCGCCGGTTGAACTAACAGGAGTACCCGGGTTACCTTCGTCGTCACCCATTGAAGGGTTGTAGATGTAGTATTGAAGTCCTTTTGCTCCGAATACTAACGCGGTGTTAATCTGCCAAGCAACTTCAGCATACGTTGCCGAACGGGTTGCAGACCAACCTGAAATTTGGATAAACGACCAGAAAGGAATAGATTTTCCGTTAACTTCAGCGCTGTAATCTTCAGCATAGTACTTAGATTTATACAATTGCAAGAAGTGTTGATCCTTCAAGTTGGGGAACGTACCCTTCAACGGATAGTAGTCGTAACAGAATACTTTCGGTTTAACGGATTCAACGTAGGTTGCATAGTAATAATCGTAGTCAAGTGACGCACCGTACTGACCGGTACCACGGCTCTCTGCACCGTTCGGGAAGGACCATGCAGGAGAATAGATAGGAAGCAAGTTTACGAAGTAAATTTTACTGTTATATGCAGCATTCCAGAATTCGTGCGCTTTAGACATTCCTCCGTGTATCCAATCTTTCCAACCGGGTTCGTCTTTTACGTGAATACCAGCAAATGATGCGTATTGTTCGTATTTAGCAAACTCTGCTTTTAAGTAAGAAATAGCGTCTTCTACGTTTTCATCTTGAGGGTTTACGTAACCGTTTGCAGGAATCATAGTTCCGCCGTATTTTTCAAGAGATTTTAACATATTAGGTATTTGCTTCATAGTTTGAGCGTTTAAACCAGTACCGTTATCAACCAACATGTTACAACCTGAATCAACGAAGTCTTTCATTGATTGGTCAACGGAAATACCAAGTTTGGTTACGTCAGGCAACAAATATCCACCGATAATCATGGTGTCCACTCCCAAGAACTTATTAACGTACTTAGGCGCGTAATAAGTGGGATCGGGTTCGTTAATCGGGTTATTAGCCTGCGCTTCTGATGCCGAAGTCATAGAGAAATCGTCACCATAGTTATAGTTATAAATATTGTCTTCCCCATCAGCCGTTGCTTGGTTGTTGGTTAAGAAAATATTTTGCACATACGTGCCGTCTCCGCTACAAGCACACAAGAGCATTGCGGGGAGCAAAAGACAACACAAGATTTTTGCTACAGTTTTCATTAGCCTTTAATACCTCCTGTAGTAACGTTTTCCATAATCGTATTCTGCAAAAAGATAAAGA
>JAZSRG010000088.1:0-1705 GCA_045538365.1 Clostridia bacterium | reverse complement strand
CAATCGGCGTACATTTACCTTCGTTAAGACGTCTTATATGCGTATCTTGTAATTCGATAACCAAGTCGTCGATTTCGTCTTCGCGTTTTTCAAGTTCATCATATTTTACTAACGTACTGTGAGCAAACGCATAAAGACATTGTTCCATTTGCGCGTCAATCAAATCACGAAGTTTCTTCATTTCATTAATTGCATCTTCTGAAAATTCAATATTTTCGCTCTTTGCTTTTTCAGCGTATTCAAATATGTTTTCTGCGTAGTCACCGATACGTTCAAGGTCGGTTACAACGTGATAGAAAGTACCAACCTTGGTATCGTCGTGTTCGCTAAGTTCAAGCCCCGCCATTTTAACGAGATATTTAGTCGTTTCCCTATTTAAGAAGTTAATCTTAGTTTCTACTTGGTCAAAAGATGCTCTGTCACTTATATCTCCATTTATCAAGGCATGCATTGATCTATCAAAGTTTTCTTTAGACAATTCTGCCATGCCTACGAGTTCTTTTCTCATCTGAGCAACGGCGATAGGTCCGTTTGCCAAAATATTTTCATCAAGATATTGCAAACGCAACGCTTCTTTTTGGTCCTTTTTGCTTTCTCTAACAATTTTTTGTACGAGCGAAGAAAGCGGTTTTACGAAAGGCAACAATATCAATGTAGTCGACACGTTAAATATGGTGTGGAACATTGCAACTTGTGTTTCAGGAACACCCGGGAACAAGGCAATCAACCAATCAGCCAAAGGCCAACCGAGAGTTAAAGGAATTATAAAGAGAAGCGCTCCAATACAGTTAAACAAAGTGTGCATAAGTGCTACTCGTCTTCCGTGGATATTGCTACCAAACGCCGCTAAAACAGCCGTTATACAAGTACCGATATTTGCGCCTATCAAAGCGTAGAACGCAGGTCCTAAACTTATCATTCCCATACATTTCATAATGATACCCGTCGTTCCTGCCGAACTTTGAATAATCATTGTGATAATAAGTCCTGCTAAGAACATAACCAGTCCATTATCACCGTAAGTCGTAAATATATTCATAACGGCAGGTTCTTCTTTGAGTCCTTCAAAGCCCATTCCCATGAGTTCCATACCGATAAATATCATTCCGATACCGGCAAGAATAGTTCCGATACTCTTCATTTTGTTTTTGCCGAGCATCATCATAAGCGCGCCGACAAAGCCTAAAACGGAGAATATTTGTCCTAAAAACTTTAATGCAATGATTTGAGTCGTGATAGTCGTACCGATATTAGCGCCCATGATAATTGAGGTTGCTTGAGCAAGGGACATAATGCCCGCGCCTGCAAAACCTACTATCATAACGGTAGTTGCTGACGAACTTTGCGTCAACACGGTAGTTCCGATACCGATACCAACTCCTGCTATTCTATTATTGTTTAATTTGTCAAAAAGTTTTCTTAACGTTTTACCCGAGTTGCTCTCTAAGTGTTCTCCCATCATTTTCATACCGATAAGGAAGATACCAACACCACCTAGAAACAAGACTAAACTTCCTAAAATGTCCATATAATTTAGGTCTCCTTTTTTCTGATTTTCTCTTTTCCATTATATATACTATTTATATAAGTTTACTATATTTTGTAATATCTTGTCAAATAAATGAAAACGAGTAAACAAAAAAAGAGATGCTCATAAAGAGCATCTCTTTGAAATTTTTTATGCTTCACGTCTTGCTTTTTCTTC
>JAZSRG010000131.1:0-4235 GCA_045538365.1 Clostridia bacterium | reverse complement strand
AACATAGGATAACTAATACCTATTTTTTGTTCAAAAATTTTTTCATCTTTAGAAAATTTCCATCCACAATTTTTACATTCACCATTTCCATACTGGTCTTGAAATGCTATTGATCCACAAATTGAACATTTAGTCATATCCCTATTTTTAATATCATCCTTTATTGTACTAACTTTTAAGTTTATTTGTCTATAACGTTGGGTTACTCGATTATATTTCGCAAAAATAAGACGAGATGTACTTTTTTATTTAAAAAGATTGAAATTTTTAATACTCTTTTATTCCCAATAAATAATCTGCAGAAACGGAAAAATATTTTGCTATCTCCACCAACATATCATACGACGGCTCCGCCGTGTCGTTTTCATATCTCGCATATGATTGCTGACGAATATTCAAAAACTCCGCCATTTCACATTGTGATAATCCCTTTTCCTTTCTAAGTTCTTTTAGCCTTATCGCAAAAACTTTCATTTTCTTTTCCCCAACATATTATGTTTATTATATTGACAAAATACAACATTATGTTGTAAAATACTTACATTACAGCAAATTGTTGTAAAAAAGGAGAAAAATATGGGAAATACTATTGCAAGTGAAGAAAAAATGATGTTGCTTGAAAAGACAAAGCCGTTAAAAATTTCTTTTTGGACAAATATTGCACTTATGTGCTTTATTATATTTGCTCTTTTGTTTTTGCCAATATTTGCAAACGGTAATGGGCTTGTAGCGCAAATAATGGAATTAATAATAAACTTAAAAGATGTTTTGAGGGATGTAATCAATCCTTTTAAGTTGGAAGAATTAATTATGGTGCATTTAGAGAGTGTTGTAGTAGTTGCGTTGATTATATATATAATTATTATGATAAAAAAAATTGTACGCTCTATAATTTTGTATAAAACACAAAAATGGGGAAGAGCAGGAGTTGTGTCAGGACAGATTTGTGGTTCTGCTTTATTTTTCTCGGTTTTAATTACAGTCTGTGGAATGCTTGGATTTTTTAAGGTTATCTTTTCTAATGAAGAATTTGTATTGTCTTTGGAGTGTATGATAATAGGCATAGGAATCCCCATTTTGGGAATGATAGTGAGTTTTGTCTGTAATATTTGCACGCCTTTGATAAGAATTCCTAAAGAAAAGATAGTGTACTATATAACACTTGGCGTTTGTAGTGTGGTTATTTTTTTAGTTCTTAGTAATATGCCAATAGCGAAAGTTTCAACTGAAACATTAAGTTTAACAGAGAAAAGAGAATTTGTAGAGGGTGATTTGACGCTATTTAGTTTTAATGAAAATATAGATGCTATTGTAAAATTCGAAAATGGAGAACTTGTTTTTGACGCAACACAGATAAATGAGGTTTATCAAACATTTGAGAACTATAATGAGTTTTTGGGGGATGAAAATGGGGGAGCAACGAGAAAGATTATAATTGTAATTATGTTTATTGGTGCAGCCTCGTTTATGTTTTCTCAACTTGCGCTTTTTTTTGTACCAATGTTCCATATTGTAACAGCGTTCGGGAATCTTGCGATAATGAAAACAGATTTATTAAGTGATACTATAATTGATGAAGATGGTTCAATTGAAAAATTTAAGAAAAAGGATGTAGAACAAAAGATCTCGTTCTCTAAAGCTGAAAGTAAAGATAGAAGTTTTAATATTGGTAGAGTAGCGTTTCAGTCCATGTGGTTTGGAATAATAGGGTATATAATATTGTTGTTTAAAGAATTGTATGGAATTATTATTTTTACGATAAATATTCCAGTATTACTAATAATTATTGGTTGTTGGATAGCAATTCATTTGACGTGGAAGCAATATTACAATAAATATGTGTCTATAGATAGACCCTCTAAACCGAGAAAATGTCAAAATTAAAAAAATGGCTATAATAAAACGCACTCTAAATTTTTTTATTTAGGGTGCGTTTTGAGTTTTATTTATTCAAGAACAAGAGTCCTAAAGTTCCGCGACCGCAGTGGCTTGCGATAGTGGCGCCTGCTTCCGTGTCGTAAACGGTTTCAAAGTTGAAGTGTTCTTTAGTGAGAGAGATTGCAAGGTCAACGAGTTCTTTATCCATATCGGTGTGAGTTACGAAACAACGAGTGTTGTCGGGATTTGGGTTTTGTTCTTTAAGATACTCGATATATTTTCTAATAACTATCTTCATATTGCCACGCAATTTGGTTTCTTGTTTCAAAAATCCGTCGTGCATTTGGAGCATGGGGTGAATTTTTAAAAGATTAGCCATATACATGGTAAGACCTTTGCAACGACCGCCTTTATAGAGATACAAAAGGTCGTCAACTACGAAAGAAGTTTGTGTTTTTCCTGCGTTTTCGTTGCAAAAAGTAAGTATTTCGTCCACGCCTTTGCCTTCTTTTGCCATATCGACTGCTTTAAGCATCAAAAGGGAAGTACCCGTTGACAATGCTCTTCCGTCAACTACGTGAACGTTTTCGCGGTCTTTTGCCGCAAGTTTTGCGTTTTGGCAACTGCAAGAGAGTTCGCTTGATAACGAGAAATGAATAACAACGTTATCTTTGTTGCCGTTTAAAAGTTTGTCGAAGTGTTCGCCGAAATCTGCTTCGTTAACAGCAGCAGTTCTTGGGAGAACGCCCGTTTTGTCAACGAAAGTATAAATTTCAGACGCTTTCAAGGTAACTCCGTCTATGTATTCGTCATCTCCTAAGATTACGCGCAAGGGGATGATGTTGATATTAAAGTCTTTAACTATTTCCGGGCTTAAGTCTGCCGTAGAATCTGCTGAAAAAATGATGTTGCTCATAGTTCCTCCTAAACGTACTTGTTATATTTTAGCAAAAAAAATCAACTTGGTCAAACAAAAACGCTCTTTTCTTACAAAACTATTATTATGCAAAAAATTGAGTATAAATAAGTTAAATTTGTTAATAAAGATAAAGAGGTGATAAATTGGCTAAATTTTTTTGTTTTGAAAATTCAAATATCGTTGAGTGTGAGAGTTATCCGCAAAAGTTCGGCATGGGAGTATTAAGTTTTTCCGAGGCCGAAAAAGTTGGAGTTTCAGGGCTTGACGAAGAGTTTGTTAGAAAACTTTCCGCGACAAAATACACGAGTTACGAGAGAAAAAAGGACTATCAATATATCGTTTTAAATACCCCTGCAACCCAAAGCGTAAATCAATTGCACGAAAAAATCGTGATTTTTCTTGATATGCGAGGCGTTCTCGTTTTTTCAGAGAACGGCAAAACGTTGTCTGGATTAGTTGGTGACTTCGCGCAAAAAATCAAAACGCCTGATATTGCAAATTTTTTGTCTAGTTTCTTGCTTGGGCTTTTATCTCACGACTATATATACATTGAAGGGGTGGAAAAAGATTTGGGCAAAATTGAAACGGAAATAATTTCTACCCAAAAACCAAACTTCCCCGACAAAATCAATAAGTATAGAAGAAAGGTTGCCGTTATTAAACGTTATTACGAACAACTTTACGAAGTCGTTGAAGCCTTAGGGGAAGAAGAGTGGTTGCTCACAGCAAGCGCGGACTTTGAAAAGATAAAGGAAAAAGTGAAGAAACTTCGCGAAGACTCAATGTATCTAAGAGATTATATGTCCCAAATACGGGAAGCCTATCAACAAGCGCTCGACTTATCCCTTAACGCGACTATGAAATTTTTGAGCGCGGTAACTTTAGTTTTTTCTCCTTTAACTTTTTTGGTCGGTTGGTACGGAATGAATTTTGATATCCCCGAATCTAAACTTGCAAACGGTTACGTTATCCCCATAGTTTTGAGTATAGTCATTATCGGGGTAACCGTTTGGCTGTTTAAGAGAAAAAAGTGGTTTTAACAAAATGTTCCACTCATATATATAATATATATACTATATATAGTAATAATAATACAATATATATAAAACCCGAAAGTGGACAACTTTCTTTAAAACCACTTTAGAGGGGTAAAGTAAACGCAACTTGTAAATTCCCAAGTTGCGTTTTTGCCTGTATTTATGGGGAAAAACGCGAAAAAAGGTGCAAAAAAAATTTTTTAAAAAATTTTAAAAAACTTTGTAAAAACTGTTGACTTTAAATTTTTCTTGTGGTATTATATGCAGGCTCCCCTTTGGAGAGCACGAACATTGAAAACTGAATGAAAGAATGGATAAGAAAACTGAAGCATAGTGAAGTTGAATTAAACGAAATATGTAATGTTGAAATCTACTTTTACGCAAAAGTAAGAAAGGATGAC
>JAZSRG010000063.1:0-1685 GCA_045538365.1 Clostridia bacterium | reverse complement strand
CATGGCTACGATCCGACTTAAGACAGAGCAACTCAAGTAATACAAGAAAAATTTGCTGAAGTTAGATGCGACCTTGACGCGATAGTTGAGAATAAAAAAGGTAAGAAGAAATGAAGATAACCGTTGCAAAAAGCGCAGGGTTTTGCTTTGGCGTTAAAAACGCCGTTGAAACCGCTTATAATCACGCAAATGAAAACGTGTGTGTTTTAGGAGAACTTATACATAATCCCATAGTTATCGAAAAACTCGATAATTTAGGTATTAAGTGCGTAAACGATCCCAAAGACGTAAATACGGATAAAGTTATTATTCGTTCACACGGCGCGCCTAAAAAAGTCTTTGAGTATTTTAAAGAAAAAGGTATAGAGATAATTGATGCAACTTGTCCCTTCGTTAAAAAGATACACAAAATCGTTGACGAAAATTATCGTTTAGGCAAGCAAATCGTTATATTAGGGGAGGCCAATCATTCCGAAGTTATAGGCATTAACGGTTGGTGCGATAATACGGCTATCATATTTAATACTGCAAACGATATTCCCGAGTTTAAGAGTGACAAAGAGTATTGTTTAGTTGCTCAAACAACCTTTTCTATTACTAAATATAAAGAAATTATTAAAAATATTGCAAAACAGGGCGCAAAAACAGTTGAGTTTTTTAACACAATTTGTTATACTACCAAAGAACGACAAGATGAAGCAAGATTATTGGCGAAAACTTCGGACGCCGTGTTAGTTCTTGGCGGTAAAAAAAGTTCAAATACTTTGAAACTTTACGATATTTGCAAAGAACATTGCTCGTCCGTTTACTTAATAGAGAAAATAGCCGACCTACAGTCGGTGAAGATAAATAAAAACAATTTACAAAGTCTCGCAATACTTGCGGGCGCGTCAACTCCGACCGAGTTGATTGAGGAGGTAACAAACACAATGGGTCAAACAGAGAATTTGGACAAAGTTCAAGAAGTTGCAGTAGAAACTGCAGAAGAGCAAGTAGAAAAGAAAGAATCAATGAAAGATTTATTTGATTCAACGAGCGCAGGCAAGCCTGTTCGTTATTTTGCGGGCAAACGCTTGAAGGCAAAAGTTATTAGTGCTAATGAAACGGGTGTATTTTGCAGCATCGGTGGCAAAAAAGATGGTTTTATAGCAAAAGAAGACGCATCATTAGACGCTTACAATCCTGAGGATTTCCAAAAAGACGCTCTTATCGACGTAGTTATCATCGAGAATAAGTCCAAAGATAGCGAATATATTGCTCTTTCTAAAAAAGAAATTGACAGTATTATCGAAGGCGACAAGAAAGCAGCAGAAATTTTGTCCGGTAGCGAATTTAGTTTAGTATGTGACAAAGTTGCAAAGAACAAAGCAGATAAAGCCGTTGGTCTTATCGGCAAACTTGGTTCTTACACCATTTTCGTACCGGCTTCACAAATTCGTTCAGGTTTCGTTAAAAACCTTGACGAATACGTAGGCAAGACTTTAAGACTTCGCGCGCTTCCCGAAAAGGACGTTGCAGAAGGTGAAGAAGTTAAACACTCGTCCAGCAAGAGAATCGTTGCTTCACAACGTGTTATTCTTGAAGAAGAAAAGACCGCAAGAGAAGAAGCGTTCTGGGCAGAAATGCAAGTTGGCGCAATCGTTCTTGGTAAAGTTAAGAGATTTACCGATTTCGGCGCATTTATC
>JAZSRG010000186.1:0-3128 GCA_045538365.1 Clostridia bacterium | reverse complement strand
CACGAAAGTAAAATCAATGCTCATTTTCTTCATTGTAACGTTAAAAAGATTAAACGTTCCGCCGTAAATTGACGAACTTGCAACTACGTGATCTCCTGCGGTTGCAATATTGAAAATCGCAAAAAAGTTTGCTGCCTGTCCACTTGAAGTCAACATTCCGGCAGTTCCGCCTTCAAGCATAGCAAGTTTTTTAGCAACGTAGTCGTTGGTCGGATTTTGAAGTCTTGTATAAAAATATCCTTCAGCCTCCAAATCAAACAATTTACCCATATCTTCGCTAGTATCGTACTTAAAAGTCGTGCTTTGATAAATAGGTATTTGTCTTGGTTCACCGTTTTTAGGTTCGTAACCGCCTTGGACACAAATAGTTTCAATACGTTTTTTACTCATTTTATTCTCCCAAAATTAATAATTTTTGATTTCTCTTTCTTTTGCGCGCATAACGTCTTTTTCCATTAAAGTTGCTTTTTTGTCATAGGTGTGTTTTCCGCGACAAAGCCCGATTTCCACCTTACATAAAGCATCAACGAAATAAATTTTTAAAGGTACGAGAGTGTATCCCTTTTGCTCTACCTTTGCGCGTAATTTGCGAATTTCTTCTTTGTGCAACAATAACTTTCTATCACGTCTTGGCTCGGGATTAAAAATACTACCCTTTTCGTAAGGAGATACGTGCGCGTTACACAAAAACGGCTCGCCTTTTTTAATAAAAACGAAACTGTCTTTAAGGTTTGCGCTACCTTGCCTTAAAGACTTCACTTCGCTTCCAACAAGCACTATTCCTGCTTCGTACCTATCTTCTACAAAATAATCGTGATATGCTTTTTTATTTGTTGAAATAACTTTTTCCATACTTATATATTATAACAAATTTTAACTACAATTACAATAGTTTTTTTATAATAAAACAAAAAAGGTAGCCACTCGGCTACCTTCTCATTTTTTAGAAATCTTATTTTGCACCTGATAATGAATATAATACAAAAAACACTACTGCAACAATTACCATAGCAATTGCAATACCAACGGTAACCTTCTTCAATTTACCTTCACGAGATTTTGATTTGTTTTGTGAGTAATAAGTTTCACTACTACCTGTAAGTGCACCGAGGCTTTCAGGATCGCTGTTTTGTTTCAATACGATAACAATAATCGCAATGGAAAGTAATCCCATTATAATCATCAAAACTGGCGCGATAATACCTTTAAAAAGTTCACCTGATATAATGGAAGATGCGCTACCATCAGAACCACTACACAACATTGACATAAATAATGACATCATAATCCTCCTTGCCGACAAAAGCCGACTGCATTATTTTAGCATAGACGAAAAATTTTTACAACCATTTTTAAGACAATTTTTCATTTTTTGCTAAATAAAAGCAATTAAATTTAATTTATTAAGCATTTTTTTGCGTTTTTAAACTTCTTTTTACAACTTATGTCTTTGTAAACTATTATATAAAACGCATTTTTTCATAACACACAGTATAACTAAACGCTAAATTTTAAACGATTTTATTAAAAATCTTCTAATTCTTTCAATTTAGCATTTAACTTATCAAGCATATCGTTATATTTAACGAGTTTTGCTTTTTCCGCTTCTACTAATTGAGCAGGCGCTTTCGCTGTGAACTTTTCGTTTGACAAAAGTCCGTTACTACGTTTAATCTCTGAAAGAATATTTTCTTTTTCTTTCGTCAAACGTTCGATTTCTTTGTCTTTGTCAACAAGTTCAGCCATAGGAATCAAAATTTCCGCATCCCCCGTTACTGCCGTAACTACCTTATCTAAATCCGTGGGTTTTTCTAAAACTACGGTCATTGCGGTAAGTCCTGCAAGTTTTTCGATTATGCTTGCGCCCTTCTTGTATTTGTTTACCTTGGTTACGAGTACCGCGGACAACTTCTTTGAAGGTACTACTTGCATTTCCGCGCGAAGGTTACGAATAGATTTGATTATCTCTTTTACGCCTTCTACGTAAGTTACTTCGGCTTTTGAATTAAATCTCTTGTCAAACAAAGGCCATTCGGAAATCATTATAGATTCCTCTTCTTTGGGAAGATAACTATAAATTTCTTCGGTAACAAACGGAATAAAAGGATGTAAAAGTTTGAGAATACGTCTTAATACGTAAACCAAGAAAGCAAGTTTTTGGGTACGTTTTTCTTCGTTATCTCCGTAAAGCGCGGTTTTACTCATTTCAATGTACCAATCACAGAATTCGCTCCATACAAAGTCGTACAACTTCGCTGAAGCCAAACCGATTTCATATTTTGAAAGGTTGCCCGTTACTTCGTTTATAACTTTATTCAATTTAGTTGCAATCCATTTGTCTGCGCTATCCGCTTTAAACGAACCAATTTCGGGAAGTTCGTGCCCTTCAAGGTTCATTATAACGAAACGTGATGCGTTCCAAACTTTATTGATAAAGTTACGACAGTTTTCAAGTTTTTCCTTCGTATATCTTGAGTCGTTACCCGGAGCAATACCAATACTCAAAGAGAAACGTAACGTATCTGCGCCGAATTGGTCGATAATCTCCAAAGGATCAATACCGTTACCTAAAGACTTACTCATCTTTCTACCCTGCGCGTCACGCAAAATACCGTGAATAAGCACTTCGGAGAAAGGTATCTCTTGCATGTGCTCAAGTCCCGAGAAAATCATTCTTGCTACCCAGAAGAAAATAATATCGTATCCCGTTACCAAAACGTTGGTTGGATAGAAATATTTAAGGTCTTCGGTTTGTTCGGGATATCCCAAAGTTGAGAACGGCCAAAGGGCTGAACTGAACCAAGTATCGAGCACGTCTTCGTCTTGACGGAGATTCGTTGAGCCACATTTTTTACACTTATGCGGAGCGTCAACGCACGCCATAACTTCGCCACAGTCATCACAGTAATATACAGGGATTCTGTGTCCCCACCAAAGTTGACGGGAAATACAAAGTCGGAGGCCAAGCGGTCTTAGGAAGACAAGGGTCTCTTACAACACCTTGGCTCACAGAACGACATGGCTACGATCCGACTTTGCGGAGCGTCAACGCACGCCATAACTTCGCCACAGTCATCACAGTAATATACAGGGATTCTGTGTCCCCACCAAAGTTGACGGGAAATACA
>JAZSRG010000039.1:0-12952 GCA_045538365.1 Clostridia bacterium | reverse complement strand
TTTCCATTCGGGCGTTATGCCGGCTATCAACCCCGGTATATCGGTTAGCCGTGTAGGTGGTTCGGCTCAACTTAAAGCAATGAAAAAAGTTGCGGGAGAACTTAAACTTTTGTATTCTCAATACCGTGAATTGCAGTCTTTCGCGCAATTCGGTAGCGACCTTGACGCGGACACCAAAGCAAGACTTGCGTTAGGGGAGAGAATAGTTGAAGTTTTGAAACAAAAGAGAAATTCCCCCGTTAGAGTGGGTTGCCAAGTAGCAATCGTTTACGCAGTTATTAACGGATACTTAAACGACGTTCCCGTTAAAAAGGTAAGCGAATACGAACAAAACTTGTATATCTATCTTGAAAACAAATACAATGATCTTCTCGTTCGTTTTGAGAGCGGTTATTACGAAAGCGAAGACGTAGAAACTTTAAAAACCGCGTTGACTGAATTCAAGGGGTAATAAATGGGCGCAAACACCAAAACCTTAAGAAACAGAATAAAAAGTGTTAATTCCACTTTGCACTTAACCAAAGCAATGGGACTCGTTGCGTCGTCTAAAATTCGTAGAGCCATGGAAGGTATGCAAAAGGGCAGGCAGTATGAGCAGGCCGTTAAGCAAACGATAGACGCGCTAACTTTGTCGCCCGAGTGCAAAAAAAGTCCGTATATGCAAAGATACGACGGCGGTAAAACTTGCCTTGTAGTTATTGCAGGTGATAGAGGCTTGGCGGGTGGATATAACGCTAATATTTTCCGCTCTCTTAAAGAGTTTGGGGACGTCGAAATTATACCTATCGGAAAAAGGGCGTGTGATAGAGCGAAAAAGGATATCGTTATCGCTGAAAAGTACGATTATAGTGAAGCAATAGTTACGGCAAAAGAACTTTGTGAAAAGTACGAAAGTGGCGAATACGAGAAAATCGGCGTGCTTTGTACGAGATATATATCTATGTTATCCCAAGAACCCCAAGTGAAGTGGATATTCCCGCTTGACACGGGGGACAATGAAAAGTCCACGGGTATGATATTCGAGCCGGACGAACTCACTATTTTAAATACCGCCGTACCCGAGTACGTAGCAGGAGTGTTGGTGAGTTCGGCAAGAGAGAGTTTTGCGTGCGAAGTGTCGGCAAGAAGAACGGCAATGGATTCAGCAGGCAAGAACGCTCAACAAATGATAGACGATTTGCAATTAGAGTATAATAGAGCAAGACAGGGCGCTATTACGCAAGAGATTACTGAAATCGTTGCGGGTAGCGGAGTATAAAGGAGGAAAAAATGGTTGTCGCAAAAGGAAGCGTGGCGCAGGTAATGGGACCTGTAGTTGACGTGCGTTTTGAAGAAGGATATTTGCCTTCCATAAACAATGCTTTGACAATGAAAAACGGGGATAAAACTTTGACGGTTGAAGTTTCCCAACACGTTGGGGACAATATCGTTAGATGTATCGCTATGTCCTCAACTGACGGACTAAAACGCGGAACACCCGTAACGGACACGGGTAAAGCAATTAGCGTGCCCGTTGGTCGTGAAACTTTGGGTAGAATATTCAACGTTTTAGGAGATGCGGTTGACAATAAACCTAACCCCGAAGGCGTGGAGAGATGGAATATCCATAGATCTGCCCCGGATTACAGCGAACTTTCAACGTCCACCGAGATTTTGGAAACGGGTATCAAGGTAATAGACCTTATTTGTCCTTACTCAAAAGGTGGTAAAATCGGTCTTTTCGGTGGCGCGGGCGTTGGTAAAACCGTACTTATTATGGAACTTATCAACAACGTAGCCAAAGAACACGGCGGTCTTTCCGTATTCACGGGCGTAGGAGAAAGAACTCGTGAAGGTAACGACCTTTATAACGAAATGACGGAATCGGGAGTTTTAGCGAACACCACGTTAGTGTACGGACAAATGAACGAACCGCCGGGAGCAAGAATGAGAGTTGCGCTCTCAGGACTCACCATGGCGGAATATTTCCGTGACGAAGAAAACCAAGACGTGTTGCTTTTTATAGATAACATCTTCCGTTTCACCCAAGCAGGTAGTGAAGTTTCTGCCCTTTTAGGACGTATGCCGTCCGCCGTTGGTTATCAACCGACTTTGGCTAACGAAATGGGCGCGTTGCAAGAACGTATAACGTCCACTAAAAAAGGCTCGATAACTTCTATTCAAGCAGTTTACGTGCCTGCCGACGACTTGACTGACCCCGCTCCTGCAACTACTTTCGCGCACTTGGATGCAACTACGGTATTATCTCGTGGAATAGCGTCCCAAGGTATTTATCCCGCAGTTGATCCCCTTGAGTCCACGAGTAGAATTTTGTCCCCCGAAATTTTGGGTGACGAGCACTATACTGTCGCGCGCGAAGTTCAAAGAATACTACAACGCTATCAAGAACTTATGGATATTATCGCTATTATGGGTATGGACGAATTATCGGACGAAGACAAACTTTTGGTTTCTCGCGCAAGAAAAATACAAAGATTTTTGTCCCAACCTTTCCACGTATCCGAGAAATTTACGGGTATTGAAGGCACTTACGTACCGCTTAGTGAAACTATTCGCGGATTTAAAGAAATAATTGACGGCAAACACGACGATTTGCCCGAATCCGCGTTCTTGTTTGTTGGAACTATTGACGAAGCAGTAGCAAAAGCCCAAAAATAGGTGAATTATGAAAACTTTTCGTTTAATAATATCTTCTCCAAACGGCAGTATCTTTGACGGAGATGCCTTTATGCTCACGTTAAGGGGCGCGGTAGGCGACCTTGCAATACTTGCAGGGCATATTCCTTTTACGACCACGGTAAAGGGGGGAAGAGTCAAAATCGAATTACCCGATGAAACGGAGAAATTTGGCGAAACGGACGGCGGACTTTTAACCGTGTCCCCCGACGGCATCGTCACCTTACTATCAGGCTCGTTTAAGTGGATAGAAGAATAAAAAAAGAGAGTTCGTTTGAACTCTCTTTTTTACCATTTCGGACATCACGTTCAAGCAGGGAAACAGTCGGGGAGTCAATTTAATGAAATCGTGCGATGCACGATGAAATCTTCACTTTGTTCAGATGAAATCCAAGAAAATCTTGGATGAAATTAAATCCGCAACCCGACGGAGTCGGATATCATCACGAAGTGATTTCATCTCTTGAAAGAGAGATTTCATCCGCAATTTGCGGATTTAGTTGAAAAAGACAAGTTTCAAAATGAAACTTGTCTTTTTCTGGTCGGAGTGAGGTGACTCGGAGCGACGCAGTCGCGGAATAGCGAGGTACGAGCGTCACGATTTCGGACTGTACCTTCACGGAAAAATTTAAAAGGCGAGTAAAAACGACGGGAAAGAAAAAGAGAGAATGCAATTCTCTCTTTTTCTTTCTCGACTCAAAGACGAGCCTTTTATTGGTCGGAGTGAGGTGACTCGAACACCCGACTTCATGGTCCCGAACCATGCGCGCTACCAACTGCGCTACACCCCGATTTGCCTAATTAGTATATAACTTTTTTTTGATTTTGTAAACAATTTTGAGCCTTAAAATAATTTTTTATAAAATATTCTATTTTTAGCCTTGTTTTTTAAAAAAATTTAATATAGGACTTTATTTTTATAATATTTTATGTTATAATTAACGTGGTATATTATGATGCCGAAAAAAGATAAGAGGTTAGAATTTTGGCAAAGAATTACGTAGCAAAGGATATTCAAGTACTTGAAGGATTAGATGCTGTTCGTACCCGTCCAGGTATGTATATTGGAACGACCGGGGCTAAAGGACTTCATCACATTTTGTGGGAGATTGTAGATAACGCTATTGACGAAGCGGCAAACGGTTTTGCTAATCAAATAGAAGTTAGATTATACGACGACGGAAGCGCGAGCGTATATGATAACGGTCGTGGTATTCCCGTTGACAAGCACCCAAAACTCGGTATTTCGGGTGTTGAAGTCGTATTTACTCAACTTCACGCAGGCGCAAAGTTTGGTAACGACAATTACGGTTTCTCGGGTGGACTTCACGGCGTAGGCGCATCCGTTACCAACGCACTATCCCGTTGGCTTACCGTTGAAGTTTATAAAGACGGAAAAACTTACGTTAAAGAGTTTGAAAGCACGGAAGAAAAAGGCAAAATCCACTCGGGCGTATCCAAAGGACCTTTGCAGGTTTTAAGTAAAGCCAAGAAAAAATCGGGAACTTTCGTTAAGTTCTTACCAGATGACAGAGTATTTGGAGATGAAAAACTCTCTTACGACGTTATAGCCAAAAGACTTCGCGAACTTGCGTTTTTGAACGGCGGAATTAAAATCGTTTTGTGGTCGGAAAGACTTATCGACCTTGAAATGGGAAAACCCGCGGAACAAGTTTACGAATATAAGGGGGGTATTTCGGACTTTATACTTTATATGAACGCCGAAAAACAACAATTAAACCCCACGCCTATATTTATAGAAGACAAGAAACAAAACTTTGAAGTAGCCGTTGCTCTTCAATACACCGACGGATACACGGAAAATATTTTTTCATACGTAAACAATATCCCGACGACGGAAGGCGGAACGCACGAAACGGGCTTTAAGGCTGCATATACCAAAGTTATGAACGATTACGCAAGAAGCCGTAATTTACTTAAAGAAAAAGACGCTAACCTTTTGGGCGAAGACTTCCGTGAAGGTTTGACGGCGGTACTTACCGTTAAAATGCAAAACGTTCAGTTTGAAGGACAAACCAAAACTAAACTTGGTAACGTTGAAACGAGAACGTTGGTGGAGAACGCCATAACCCAAAAACTTCAAGAATATCTTCAAAAACAAAGCACGCACTCAATTGCGGATAAAATTATAAACAAAGCCTTAAACGCCGCGCGCGTAAGACTTGCCGAGAAACACGCAAAAGAAGTTGCTCGTAAACAAAACGGACTTGGCGCATCCGCGCTCGTTGGTAAACTTGCGTCCTGTACGAGCAAAAAGAGCGAACTTTGCGAACTCTTTATCGTGGAAGGAAATTCTGCAGGCGGTACGGCAAAGCAGGGCAGGGATAATAAATATCAAGCCATTTTACCCCTTCGCGGTAAACCCCTTAACGCCGAGAAAAAGCATATAGGCGAGATACTCGATAACGAAGAAATTCGTTTAATCATAAGCGCGTTGGATGCAGGTTTCGACGACACTTACGACGGAGAGTCTTTACGGTATCACAAAGTCGTAATACTCGCCGATGCAGACCAAGACGGCGGACATATTCGTTCTATTCTTTTGACTTTCTTCTTTAGATATATGAAGCAACTAATACTTGACGGACACGTTTATATTGGTATGCCACCGCTATATAAGTTGACAAAAAAGAACGAAGTTAGATACGCATACGATGACGCAGAACTTGAAAAGGCTTTGAAAGAATTCGGCAAATGCGAATTGCAAAGATACAAAGGACTTGGCGAGATGAACCCCGAACAACTTTGGGAAACGACCTTAAATCCTGAAACAAGACGTCTTATGCAAGTAACTATTGAAGACGCAGCGGAAGCGGAGAAGATGATATCCGTTTTGATGGGAACGAACGTAGAAGCGCGTAAAAATTACATAAATTTACACGCAAACTTTAATAAGAGCGATAAATTCGCAGAACTCGTGTAGGTGTGAATATGAAAGAAAATAAGAAAATTAAAACTCAATCTGCTCCCCAGCACGAATTGATATTAAGACCACTTGAAAACATTTTGCACGACTCCATGATGCCGTACAGCGAGTACGTTATTTTGGATAGAGCGTTGCCAAGGGTAGAAGACGGCTTAAAACCCGTTCAAAGAAGAATACTTTATTCTATGCTTGAACTCGGGTTAACCCCTGACAAACCGCATAGAAAGTCGGCAAGAATCGTAGGGGATTGTTTAGGTAAATACCACCCCCACGGTGACACTTCCGTTTACGACGCTATGGTGCGCCTTGCTCAACCTTTTAATATGCGTATGACGTTGGTTAACGGTCACGGTAACTTTGGTTCTCCCGACGGGGACGGCGCGGCAGCAATGCGTTACACCGAAGCAAGACTTGAACCGCTTGCTATGGAACTTTTGCGTGACCTTGACAAAAACACCGTTAATTGGAACAAAAACTTTGACGACACGCGTGACGAGCCCGACACTTTACCGGGAAGATTTCCCAACCTTTTGGTAAACGGCGCAAGCGGTATTGCAATAGGTTTAGCCACGAGTATTCCCCCACACAACTTGGGCGAAGTTATTGACGGCACGGTGGCTCTCATTGATAACCCGAATATGACTCTTATAAATCTTATGAAGATTATAAAAGGTCCTGACTTTCCAACCGCCGCTTACGTGACAGGCGGAGAAGAACTTTTTGCAGCGTACAACACGGGACGAGGTAAACTCACTATGCGCGCAAAATATCATATCGAAGGCGGAGACGGTGAGAAAAAGCAAATCGTTATAACCGAAGTTCCTTATCAAGTAGATAAATCGGCAACGAGTATTAAAATCCGTGATTTAAGGGACAAACAAAAAGAACTTTTCGGCGTAATAACCGATATCGTGGACGAGAGCGATAGAGAAGGTATCCGTTTGGTTATCAAACTCAAAAAAGAAGCCAACGTTCAAAAAATAGTACAAGCGTTATTCAAATACACCAACTTACAAACCACTTTCGGTGTAAATATGGTGGCAATTGCGGGCGGTAAACCCAAACAAATGGGCATTATCGAGATTTTGAAATATTATATAGATTATCAACGCGAAGTTATAGTAAAAAGAACTAAATTCGACCTTGATAACGCTAAAAAACGCGTACATATCTTAGAAGGCTTGCTTATAGCCATTAAAAATATTGACGAAGTAGTTAAAATTATCAAGACTTCGGCGAACAACACGGAAGCAAAGAAGAGATTACGCGCAAGATTTGAATTATCCGAAGAACAAGTTCAAGCAATAATGGATATGAGACTTGCTAGACTTACGAGTTTGGAAGTTACTAAACTCTTAGACGAGATTAACGAACTCAATAAACTTATTGCTAAACTTAGCGCGATTTTAGGCTCTAAAAAACTTCAAATGGAAACGATAAAAGAAGAGTTACTTGGCATAAAACGCGCTTACAAGTCAGAGCGACGCACTAAAATCATATCCAGTCTTGACAAGGCTGCAATACCCGAAAAAGAAGAAAAACCGGACAAAAAAGAAGGTATTCTTTGTGTAAACACGGACGGACTTATTAAACTCGTACCCATGAAGAATTATTCTATGGCGTCAACTTCAGCCGTAGATTGCACGGAAAACGAATTAACGCCGATAGCGTTGAAGTACGAAGAAGGAAACGAAGTTTATTGCTTTACGAATAAAGGAAATTGTTATAAACTCGCGCCCACCCAAATTCCTGATAAAAAATGGAGAGAAAAGGGAGAGAGTTTATCTAAAATTGTTAAGTGTGACAGCGCGGAGAAAATAGTTTCAGTCCTTTTAAGTGACGGAAAGGGTAAACCGCAAGGCGAACTTTATTTCTATTCGTCTTTCGGTATGGTAAAACGCGGAAGTTTTGCAGATTACGACGCGAACAAATATCCTATCCAAGCATTTAACTTAAAAGACGGCGACACCTTGATAGGCGTGGAAAAAGTGAAGGAAGAGAACACTATTTTCTTTGCAAGCGAACAAGGTATGTGCTTAAATTGCGAAACTACGGATATTCCTTTGCAAGGAAGAACGGCGGGCGGTGTTAAGGGCATGAACTTAAACCAAGGCGACAAAGTTAAGTCCGCTTTCCAAATGGACGGAGAAGGCGAAGTTATAGTGGTAGCCGAAAGCGGTTTTGCAAAAAGAGTAATAAGCGCGGATATCGACGTATCGGCAAGATACAGGAAGGGCTTAAAGATAGCGGACACCAAGCAGGTTGGAAAGATTTTGTTATATAGTTACGTAAAACACCCTTACGAAATCGGCTTGATTGATACAAACGCGCAAATTCACGGCATTGACAGTGAAGATATAGAAATCGTAGATAACAGAGTACAAAAAGGAAAACAAGTAGTAAAGCAAAAAGGAATTAAATTCGTGCTTGCAACAAGTCACTACGCAAAGATTTAAAAAGAGGATATTATGTTAAGCGAAAAGGTTAAACAAGGAATAAAGGACGTTTACGGCGAAAGCCAATACGAAATGCAAGTTGAAAGATATGAAAGTATTGCAAATACTTTTGAAAAAGATTTTGGAAAAGACTATATCTTCGTGTCTTCTCCCGGACGTATTGAAATTTGCGGAAACCACACCGACCACCAACACGGTAGAGTTTTGGGCGCAGCAATTGACCTTGACACCGTTAGCGCAGTTAAAGCAACGGGGGATGACAAGGTAGTAGTGGATAGTTTAGGTTATTCGCCCGTGGCGTTTAGTAGTGAGAAACTTGACAAACGTGATGAAGAAATCGGAACGTCAACCGCGCTTACCAAAGGCGTGATGAAGTATTTAAAAGACAAGGGCTACAAAGTAGGCGGATTCGTTGCTAAAACCCAAAGCCGTGTATTTAAGGGCGCAGGCGTATCCAGTTCAGCGTCTTACGAAGTACTTATTGGCAAAATTATATCCGTTCTCTTTAATGATGACAAAATTTCCCCTATGGAACTAATTTTCGCAGGGCATTTTGCTGAAACCGAGTATTTTGGAAAACCTTGCGGACTTTTGGACCAATCAATGATTGCTTTGGGCGGGGTAAACTATATGGACTTTTTAAACCCCGAAAACCCCGAGATTGAGAATATGAAACCTGATTTTAGCGAATACGGTATTATGCTCATAAATACGGGCGGAGATCATAGCGATTTAACGCATTGTTACGCTGACGTAAAAACAGAGATGAATAGCGTAGCAAAATATTTTGGACACGAAGTTTTGAGAGAAGTGGACGAAAAAGAATTTTTTGATTCTTTAGGCGAATTGTCTAAAAACGTATCAGGTCGCGCAATTTTGAGAGCGGAACACTTTTTCTCGGAAAACCAAAGAGTAAAAGTGGCGAAGGAAGGGCTAAAAAGCGGAAACAAAGAAATATTCTTTGATTGCTTGAACGCATCAGGGGACAGTTCGTATAGACTTTTACAAAACTGTTACGTAGGAGGAGAAGTTGCTCAACGCATACCTTTGGCGCTCTTTATGGCAAGTAAAATGCAAGGCGTAAAGGCTCGTCGCGTACACGGTGGCGGTTTTGCGGGCACGGTTTTGATAATTGCCGAAAAACAAGGACTTGAAAACTTGAAACAAAAAGCCGTTAGCGTTTTTGGGGACGAAAACGTATATTGTTTAAATATTAGAAATTACGGAGCGGTTTCATTTTAATGAAGAAACAAGATAAAATCAGTTTGTATTTGTTAGCCGTAGCCTTTTTGTTCGTTGGCGTTATGCTCGGACTTGACTTGTTTGAGATTGCTGTTTTTGGATTAAGAGGTTGTTGGGTAGGCATATTGCTCGTACTTATTGCTCTTGCTTTTATGGTAGGCGGAATTATTGCAAGAAGTCGCGAGTTTATATTTACCCCTATCGTGTGCGCTGTAATAGGCATTATGCTTTTGCTTATCTCCTTTACAAATAAAGGAATAGGTGACCTTTGGCCTATGATACCTTTGGCAATTTTCTTGGCTTTAGGCATATCAAGTATGCTAAGGAGCAGATACAAAATTTTTATAGAAACGGGAATATGGGGCACGGCTATAAGCGTTGCCTGTTTAGTTGGAACGTTATTTTCCCTTTGGACCATAGTTTTTCCCACCCTTTTAGTGCTTGTGGGCGCAATTATTATGGTGAGGGTAGCGATTCACAAGTCTGACGAATACGAAATCCCATCCATTTCTTTGGAAGAAAGAGCAAAAAAACTGAGAGAAGAAGAAAAATGAGAAACTTAAGTTTATTGACTGATTTGTATGAACTTACTATGATGTACGGCTACGTTAAGTCGGGAATGTCGGAAAGAAAGGCTGTATTCGATATCTTTTTCCGCGCTATGCCCGATATGAGTTACGCTGTGGCTTGCGGACTTGAACAAGCAATTGATTACGTAAAAAACATGCATTTTATGGACGACGATATTGCTTATTTGCGTTCACTCAATCTTTTTGACGAAGATTTTCTTATAAAACTTAAAAATTACAAGTTTAGTGGGGATATTTACGCAATTCCTGAAGGCACGGTCGTGTTTGCAAACGAGCCTTTGCTAAGTGTAAAAACTACTTTGTTTGAAGCCCAACTAATAGAAACCGCGCTTTTAAACATTATCAACCACCAAACCTTGATTGCCACCAAAGCCACTCGTATAACTTACGCTGCGCAAGGTAAACCCGTTATGGAGTTTGGACTTCGTCGCGCGCAAGGACCGGACGCGGGAATTTACGGCGCAAGAGCGTCTATGATAGGTGGGTGTTGTGGCACGAGTAACGTGTTAGCCGGTCAAATGTTTGGCGTTCCCGTACTTGGTACGCACGCGCACAGTTGGGTAATGAGTTTCCCTGACGAATTGACGGCTTTTCGCGCGTACGCAGAACTTTATCCCGATGCGTGCACTCTGCTCGTTGACACTTACGACACGTTAAAGAGTGGCGTGCCGAACGCTATAAAGGTATTTAAAGAACTAAAAGAAAAGGGACATAAACCTTCGGGTATTAGAATAGACTCGGGTGACCTTGCCTACCTTACGCGCAAGGCGAGAAAAATGTTGGACGACGCAGGTTTGACAGAAGTTAAAATTTGCGTGTCGGGTGATATTGATGAAAACGTTTTAACTTCACTTGCTTTACAGGACGCGTGTATTGACAGTTACGGAATAGGCACTAAACTTATAACTAGCCACTCGCATCCAAGTTTAGGTGGTGTGTATAAGTTATCCGCAATAGAAGACGAAAACGGCGTACTCATACCCAAAATGAAGGTGTCGGATACGGCGGAGAAAATAACAAATCCCGGAGTAAAAACCGTGTGGAGAGTTTTGGTGGACGGTCGAGCAGAAGCCGATCTTATTGCGTTAAGCGACGAAGAATTCGACCAAAATAAACCTTTAACCCTTTTCCACCCCGTAGAAACTTGGAAGAAAACGACGTTTACAAATTACACTTTAAAGAATCTTATGGAAAAAATTATCGAGAACGGCGAAATAGTTTACAATTTCCCCTCCGTTCAAGAGATAATAAAGTACGCAAAAGAGTCGTTTGCTGAACTTTGGGCGGAATATAAGCGTCTTATAAATCCGCATATTTATAAAGTGGATTTGTCTGACAAACTTTACGAACTCAAAAAAGAGTTGTTGCGTTCCACACACAAATAAGACGAAAAACAACAAAATCTTTAAAAAAACGCGAAAACTTACGGCTTTATATATCGTATAATATATGCAATTGGAGGGAACATGGCAAAATTTACCATAAAAAGAAAGGGTTATTCTGTTGACGAAGTTGACGAATTTATCACTAAACTTTTGTCTTTAACGGAAAGCAAACTTGAAGAACAGTCCAAACGCATAAACGAACTTAAAGAACAAGTGCGTATGCTTACTGCGGAAAAAGAAGAGTTTAAAGCCAAAGAGTGTAGCGTGAGCGTTGCTTTAACCGAAGCCGTAAAAAGAGCGGACGAAATTGAGTCGGCAAGCGAGATTAGATACGATTTGGAGTTGCAAAGACTTAAAAATTTCCGCAAACGTTTTTTGGACCACGTTGAGAGAATTAAAGCAGATGAAAATATTAAGGCAAGCGTTTTAGAATACGACGAGTTTTTGTCCGATCTTCAAACCGAACTTGAAACGGTTATGAGTGAAGAACTCAATATGGAAAGAAAGGTTTTACCAAAAGACGAAACGGAAAGCGAAGAACAAGAACTCACTAACGGATTTGATTTGCAAGAAGCGTTAACACCGCGCGAAACTTTGGAAGAAATTTGTAAAGAACTTGGATTATTATAATGGGATACAGATTAAAGGTATTAAAACTTGGAAAAAAGATATTGTTTAGCAAAAAAAGTTTAACCCCGATAGTGGAAAGTTTGCCCCAAAAAACAAAAACTTTCTACGATTTACCGGAGAGCGACGAGTTAAATAAGTCTAATGAATACGGTAAAAACAAAAAAATACAAGATTTTATTCGAGCGGTAAGAGAAGACGACTTTACCGCTCTTCATTCTATTGTCGTGTTGAAAAACGGCGAGAAAATAGGGGAGCATTACGAAGAACCTTATAAAAAAGGGGATTGGCACGCAACTTTTTCCGCGAGCAAAACGGTTACCGCTCTGGCAATAGGTATATTAGTTGACCAAAAGAAATTGACGGTTGACGACAAAGTCGTGGAGATTTTGCACCCTAAAAAGTACGGATATAAGCCGAAAGAATATCAAAAAACTTTGACCGTTTTAGATTTGCTCAATATGAATTCAAGAGTAGATTTTGTAGAAGCGCACGCAATTACTAATAAAAACTGGTTAAAGGGCTATATGCGAGCAAAACTCAAAAAGAGTGGCTTTAATTACAATAGTTTAAACAGTTACTTATTATCCGTTATCGTAAAAGAAAAGTCGGGACAAAACTTATCAAAGTTTTTGGACGAAAATCTATTTATAAACCTTGGAATTAAGAGATATTTTTGGGAAACTGACGAAAAAAAGATAGAAAAAGGCGGTTGGGGACTTTACTTAACCACGGAAGACTTGGCAAAACTCGGTCAACTCGTGGCGTGGGACGGAAAATGGAAAGGACGTCAACTTATTAGCAAAACTTTTATTGACGAAATGATTAATAATCTTCGTTTAACACCCAAAAATTACGGAAAATATAACTACGGATATCATATTTGGCACCACGAAGACAAAAAAATATATCTTTTTAACGGACTTGTGGGGCCAAATGTCTTTATATTGCCCGAAGCAGATGTGCTCGTGGCGGTAAATTCCGGAAGCGGTTCAGTCTTTCACCGCGCGCCTATATACGGTTTCGTTG
>JAZSRG010000132.1:0-3422 GCA_045538365.1 Clostridia bacterium | reverse complement strand
CTCGCTTCTTCTATCTTCTCTTGCGGGGGCGTGGGGTAAACCACGGTGGTGTCGAGCACGTTACCCGACTCGTCGATTACCGCTATCTTACATCCCGTTCTGTACGCGGGGTCCAAGCCTAAAATGCGCTTGCCTTTAAGTGGCGGTTGCATAAGGTACGGACGAAGATTGACTTCGAACATTTTGATTGCTTGCTCGCTCGCTTTGTCCGTTAGCATATTGCGAACTTCGCGCTCTAGCGCGGGGAAAACAAGTCGTTTATAACTGTCCCTTCCAGCACGGTCCAGCAAAGGGAAAGTCGTTTTGCCGGTCGCGGACACGGTGTCAAGAATTTTAGAAATAGCAACTTCGGTGTCCATAGTGAGCGTAACTTTTAAGCACTCTTCTTTCTCTCCACGGTTGATAGCAAGTATTCTATGTGACGGAATAGTGGAAATTTTCTCACTATGCTCTTTGTACATATCGTACGTTTTAGCGTTTTCTTTTTCTTCGTCCAAAACGGTGTTTATTGCGCCCGTATCAAAAAGCAGAGCGCGAAGAGTTTTTCTAAGTTCCGCGTTATCACTAATTTGCTCGGCTATTATATCAAGCGCGCCTGATGCCGCGTCGTCTGCGGACTTTACGCCCTTTTCTTCGTCTATAAAGGTTTCAGCAAAGGCTTTTACGTCTTTTAAACTTGCCGTTCCTTCCCAAATCATATCGGCAAGGGGGGACAAGCCCTTTTCAATAGCAACCGTCGCTCTCGTCTTACGCTTTTTAACGTATGGACGATAAATATCTTCTACTTCGGTCAAAGTTTGGGCTTTTTCAAGCGCCAAAGCAATCTCCGGAGTCCACTTTCCTTGTTCGTCAATGGATGAGGCAACTTCGTTTTTGCGTTTTTCAAGGTTTTTAAGATAATTAAGTCTATCCGAAAACTCTCTCAAAACTTGGTCGTCACAAGAGCCCGTTTGCTCCTTTCTGTAACGCGCGATAAAAGGAATAGTGTTGCCTTCGTCAATAAGACTCACTATATTTTGCGCATAGTCCGCGCGAATGCCAAATTCTTTTGCTAACTTTAAGTACAATTCCATATTGTGCCCTCTTTGAAGTAATATACCTTATTGTACCACAAATTCCCCCATTTGTCGATATTTTATCAAAAACCCACCAAATTTTTTTTAGCAAAAACGAGCACAAAACTCGGGCTCGTTATTGATTTGAATTTTTGTATATCGCATCTTCTATCCTGCAAAAAACGCGTTAGAAGCAAGATGAATTTTGCATTACGACATTAAATAGTCCTAAAAGCAAGAGAATGTTTTATATTAAAAAACGCGGTAGAAACGAGCAAGACGAAAAGAAATGGCGGTTTAGGAAGGGAGCGTACTAAAGCGTACGTGACCTGACTAAACCGCCGTTTATTTGAAGTATTGCGAAGTTTATAACGCGTTTTTATTTAATAAGGACTGCAAAACCTTCCCCACACACCGTCGAAACGATGAGAGTGTCACCTTCAAACTCTTTCTCCACTCCGTTGTAGATATAAGAGCCTTTAACTTTGTTTTTAAAGTTTAAGGTAATATCCCCTGAGTTGGTTTCCAAGGTAGAGTTATTGCAAATAAAGTACAATTCTTGAGTTTGCGCGGGTTTATCTGCGCTAAAGTCGTTGTTGTTTGCAAAGTATTTCATGTAACTAACCAAATGGTTTTTACCTGCGGTGTCTTTAAGACTCCAAACCATATCTTTGTCCACGGGGACGAATTGTTCGGGGCTAATAACTTCGGGATTAGCGCATTGTGGTCCGCCGTTGGGGTTTGTACCGAATTGCGCCAAGTGGTCAACGCTTGCGTTCAAGAGCCATTTTGCCATGCCTTGAGCGTTTGCGTTAACTTTTTGCATCATTTTGTAAACTTTTTCGTTTTTAGTTCCATTGATATACATAGGAGTATCCCACCAACTACCGGGCTTTCCTTGACCGGTTACGTCACCGTAATCGTTGTAGCAATAATATTGATATCCCTTAGAGCCAAAAGCAAACGCCGTGTTGATTTGCCAAGAAAGTTCGAAGTAGTTAGCGGCTCTTGAGCCTGATTGTTGGTTGCCCCAACCGGAAATTTGCACGAAATTCCAGAACGGGGTTTCTTTACCGTATTTTTCCTTGCTATAAGTTTGGGTATAACGACGAACGACTGCTAATTGCTCAAAGTGGCGCGCGTTAAGGTCAGGGAAAGAAAGATATGCGTTACAACCAAGTCCGTTTGCCCACAAGGGATAAAAGTCGTAAGAGAATACGTCGGGCTTAAAGTAGTCCATATAGGTTTTGTAGTAATACTCGTATTCTGCGGTATTTTCAAGTTCGGGATAGATTTTGTCAATGTTTTCCTTAACGTTATAGTCTTCCGCTCCCAAAACGAAAGCGCGTTTCGGAGAGTTAACAGGCAACAAGTTAATGTAATAAAGTTTGGTAGGCGTTTTTTCGTTCCATTTACGTTTTTTCTCGCACTTGTCAAGGCTTACAAGTTCAACCGCGCCGTCTTGTCTTCTGTCGTCCGTAGGATTTCCGTTTTCGTCCATAATTTTGCGAGTGTAAACTTTAATTCCCGGCACCCAAGCCGCAGTACCAGGTTCGTCAACTACGTGTTCGCCTGCAACGGACGCATACTTATCACAAGCCATATTGTAACAAATCTTGCCGTGCTCGGTTTCGTTTTTAATCATCATCATAGCGCCGTTTTTCTCAAGATTTTCTAATATCTCAAAATACTCTTTCGCCATAGTGCCCCATCTACTTTGACCTATGCCAATCATAATATTACAACCGGACTCTGCAAAATCTTTGATGTTTGACTCAATAGTAACGCCTTCTGCAAAATATCCTACGGACGGCTCAATGTATGCGCCTATCGGCAAAACGTCACGACCTAAAAACTCGTAAGTGTATTTAGGCGCGTAATATTCTTTTTTTGCAATATTTAGAGAATAAAGTTTGTCATAAGTTTTTTGCGCGGTGTTGTAAAGAGCCAATTCTCCAACAAACTCTACGCTTTTAGGTAAAACGATATTTTCAAGTTTTACGCAATCACGGAAAGCGGAATTTCCTATTGATTTAAGTCCGTTTCCTTCAAAATTTACCGATTTAAGAGCGGTGTTTCCTCGAAAAGCGGAGTCCGCAATGGCCGAAACGCAAGCAGGAATAGTGATGCTCTCAAGTTTCTTGCCTTCATCAGTCAAACCCAAGATTTTACCGTCTTTGATTACAAAAATTGAATTATCCATAAAGTATTTCTCCTTATTTTTAGGAAATTTAAATTCTTCTCCGTTAGTATATCATAAAAAAAAATAATTGCAATAGAAAAAACGATTTTTTATATAATTTTCAAAGAAAATCGGACGACCAATGGTCGGCCCTACTAGATAAAAGTCGGATCGTAGTCATGGCG
>JAZSRG010000156.1:0-1957 GCA_045538365.1 Clostridia bacterium | reverse complement strand
CGTTAACGATAACTACGTCGTTACCGCATTTGGAACGAGCGCGTTAATCTACAAAATAAACGGAAGCTCCTTCACTAAAATCTTGCCCACCTATCCCGTTAAAAATGATTTACCCATTGCAATCAACAAAAACAATCAAGTGTTTTTTGTAGACAGTACAGGCATTTGCAAAGCGACCGTCGGCACGAGTTCTGCTAAATCTACCGTTTACAATGCAAACCCCAACAAAATGATTGCCGACAATGAATTTATTTACTATATTGAAAACTCTGACGTTATAAGACTTACAATTTCCGATAGCACTAAGCACGACTTAGATTTTTCGGAACTCGATGACAATTATACGCTTGGATCAACGATTAATTCGCCTATGGGCTTATCGTTTAAAGATAAAAATCTTCTTATAACCGATGCAAGTTCTGTGCAAGAGTTTAAGATAGAAAACGGTGAACTTGTATTCACAGGCTTTGCAATTGCAAACAATAGAAGTGCATTTAATAGAATAGGCAAAACGGCGAGCGACGTAGAAAAATACGGTGATACCGTTGCCGTTCTCGACGAGTTTAAGTTAACGGTTTTCTATAACGTTAACGAAGACTATTATTCAAGAGAAAACTTCGACAATTTCCTATCCGACGATTTAGGTGGAGAAATGCCGTCGTCGTTTGCGCTTGGTAAAAGTTCTTTAATACTTCTCTATCGTCAGAACACTTCGTCGAGCACGCTTAAATTTCTTGACCTTGAAAGTGGTAAAATAAGCGAAACTGCAATCACGGTATTTAACGGAAATATAATGTACGACGCATGCTACCAAAGCGGATATTTTTATTTGCTTTGTTCCAACGGCAGTTCGTCTTCCGTTTATAAATTTAGCGAAAACGATTTTACCTATAATAAAATTGCAGTAAGTATTTCTGACGGTTTTACCAAAATTTCCGTGGACGTATTCGGAAATATTTACCTTGTAAACAATTCTTATATTTATAAATACACTAAATCGAACGCATATCGTGGTAGTTCACTCATAAACACAAGTGGTGTTAAAAAGATAGCAAGCGACCTTTCGGGTAGACTTTTCATACTCAACAGCGACGGACTAAACTACTTAAACAACGGCAGTTTAATAAACGTTTATAAGCCCACACTCACCACCGCAACAATAGAATCTTTTGCACTTGATTTTATTAATGATAAAGTTTACTTTATCTATGACGACGAAGAACTGTTATCAACTGCAACAGGGCTATCCAACGTTGCGATATCTTCAGTCGTTGCCCCTGCAAGTTACAAGACAACGGGAGCAAACGCATCGCTTACCGATCTTAAAGTTTATTCACCAAAATCGGGCGCTAACGTATATTTAGTAAACCCCGAAAACAACAAATTCTCATTTAACGATTTGATTACTGAACAAAGCGAATATGTATATATTTGCGATATACCCGTCAACTCATCATTGACGCTCACAGCTCTCGCTGGACAACAAGGCGTCGTACTCGTAAATAAAACTGAACTTACGCAAAAGACCATTTCAACCACAACCGCGCCAAACGTGGCTTACGTTACAACAGGTGTAAACGCATACTTCTTCCCCATTATCACAAAAAATTCGGAATTTTCGGTTACAAACGCAAATTCCGTTGTTAGACTAAATAAATCCACGATGATAATACCGGAAAAAACGCTCACCTTCCTTGACAGAGAATATTACTTTGCAAGCGTTACGGTAAACGGGGTTACTCACAAATGTTACGTTCCAACGGCGTTCACCGTAGAAGTGCTCGACCAAAACTTTGAATGGCAAGAGTTCACCCTTCACACCGTTAAAAATTGTACAGTTTACGCTAACGCCGAACTTACCGAAACACTTACCGAACTTTCTGACGGCGCACAAGTACGCGTTATAAAAAATGATAAGGGCGTTGCTCAAATCATAGTAAGTCGGATCGTAGCCATG
>JAZSRG010000053.1:0-4348 GCA_045538365.1 Clostridia bacterium | reverse complement strand
GCAAAGCAAAGCGAAGCAAAAAATAAAGCGGGAGCAAGCCCCCGCCTTTGTCCTTTGTGCATCAAGATTTGTCTTTTGTATATAGTTATTGTGAGAGAAAAAACAAAAAATATTCGGAAAAATGAAAGATTTTAAATTTTTGAAAAAATACGGACAAAATTTCTTGTCCGATAAAAATTTGCTTAGAGCAATCGTAGATGACGCTTTTGTTTCGTCGTCCGACGTCGTTTTAGAGATAGGACCGGGAGCAGGCGCGCTTACCGAACCCCTACTTGACAAAGCCGGCAAAGTCGTGTCCGTTGAGATTGACGACAGACTTTTGCCTGAACTCACCGAAAGGTTTAAAGACCGCGATAATTTTACCCTTGTCCACTCCGATATTATGAAATTAAAAGACGCGGAAATCGAGAGTTTAGTTGGGCGTGACTTTAAGGTGGTAGCGAATATCCCTTATTATATATCCACCCAACTCATTATGCGCTTTTTAGAGAGCGACCTTAAAGCCAAGTCCGTAACGGTAATGGTGCAAAAAGAAGTTGCAGAAAGACTAACCGCAAACCCGGGCGACAAAGAATACGGAGTTATAAGCGTAGCCGTAGCCCTTTGGGGAAGGGCAAAGATAACCCGCCACGTTGGAAGACAAATGTTTTACCCCGTGCCCGACGTAGATTCCGCCGTTGTAACGGTTGAAACGGACGAAAACAAAACTTGTGAGATTGCAGGCGTTATGAAACTCGTCCGCACCGCCTTTTCTATGCGCAGAAAGACTTTGAGAAACAATCTTCTTGCAGGCTACGGCATTACGGGCGACAAATTTGACACCGCTATCCGCGAACTCGGCTACGACACCGCCGTTCGTGGCGAAAGACTGTCCCCTGACGACTTCATTAAACTTTACGAACTCTTAAAATAAGGCTCTGACACAATCTCTGACTGATTTAAACGGAAAAATATGCGGACAGTCGGGGACGCCTGTCCCTACGTGTACTCGTAATCTAATTGGATAAAATAGAGCCCTCCGACGGCTCCGTTCCGAGTTCGACTCTCGGCGAGTACGCCAAAAAGAAACGACCAACAAAATACGTTGGTCGTTTTTATTTTTCGTTACTTAAACCTAATATATAGTCTGCGGAAACGTTGTAGTAATTACAAAGAGTTATAAGGTGGTGCACGGGCAATTCGTTTGCGCCACGTTCGTACCTTGCGTACATTGTTTGCGAAGTTCCAAGAACACAAGCAATTTCTTGCTGTGTTTTGTCGTTATCTTCTCTCAAATCTCTTATTCTTTTAATATACTTCATAAAAACTCACAATATCTTTTTTAAAAATTATATCAGTAAATTTCTTTACTACTTGACATTAGTAAACATTTGTACTAAAATAAATTTATCACGATACGTACTAAAATAAATTATTGCTGAAAATTTTTTATTTTTGCGTATTAAATACAAAATTATAGGAGAAAAGGAAAATGAATTTTAAAAGCATATTGATTGCGAACAAAACAAAAGAAGATGAAATTAAACACAACAAAGTTTATTTTGGTTTTTATCGATGTTTTCCGCTTATAATAACGATTGTACTGTTTTCAATCTTTATTTTAGCAGGATTAATATTGATGATCATTGGTTCAGGCTACTCTTACTATGGAGAAACGTACATGTTGATAGGATTTTTGGGTTGCTGGGTAGGCGGTTCAATAATTTCTGTTCTCACGTTTTTAATTTCAAAGGTAGCATTTTCATATAAAATATTGCACATCAAGTATCTTGAAACAATTATTGAAGGAAAAGATTTCGTCGCAGAAACGAGTGAACCTATTGTAGAAAACGTTTCCGAAGAAAAAGTATCAGCAGTTGAAACTCCAAAGGCAGCGTTTTGTAAAAATTGCGGAAAAAAACTTGATGAAGAAATGATGTTTTGTGAAAATTGCGGAACGCACAGATAAGAAAGGAAGACAAAATGTTTTGTAAAAATTGTGGAAAAAAACTAGACGAAAACGTATCATTTTGCGGACGGTGCGGAACACGCGCAGTTAAACCTGAACCAAAACCAATAGAACAGCCTGTTCCCGTTGTGAAAGAAATTGTTTGTCAAGAACCGATAGCGCAACAGCCTATTGTTGAATCAGTCGCGCAAGAAGTATTGCAAGATTCTGCGCAAAGCACGGAAATACAAGTTGCCAAACCTGAAGAAAAGAAGAAAAAGACGAAGAGCAAAAAGAAAAAATGGCTACTTATTATGGCGATAGTTCTTGCAATTTGTATTGTTTTAGGTGCACTATATGTTATTTTTGTAAACCAGGGCGAAATTGAAGAAGAAACAAGAGTTACCATTGAAGCAGTAACAAGAGGCGCCGTTTTTAAACAATTCACTACTGAATATGATATACAAATATCAGATTTTAGCATATCTTGTGAGAGCATAGAAATAATCGGTGTAACGTATAGAGTTGAGGGTGAATTTATTGCCGCGTATAGTTTTGATAGATATAAAGGCAGTTTCGTGGTAACCATGACTAGTTTTAACTATATGGTAACATCTTGTCAAGTGACACTTGAACAATAAAGATTAACAAAGGAGAAAGGATAACAAAAATGTTTTGTGAAAAATGTGGAAACAAATTAGAAGATAACGTAAGATTTTGTGATAAATGTGGGACGCCGACGGGTATAGTGAACCCTGTTCAAAACAATACTGGAAAAATATATAACCTTGAAGGAGCGCGTGGACGTCATTTAGACGTTTATCAGGATAAGGTTGTTTTGACAACTAAAGCAACTTTCGGTTCTTTTTTGACAGGAAACGTTTCGGACGGAGAGAAAACCATTTATTTCGTTGACTGTATAGGTATTCAGTTCAAGAAGTGCGGGTTTCAATTAGGATATTTGCAGTTTGAAACAGCAAGTGCAACAATGAACAACCGCGGAAACAACTTTTTTAATGAAAACACGTTTACGTGGGATGCAAATGTGTCTAACGAGAAAATGGAAGAGGTTGCAAATTACTGTAAGAAGCGCGTTGATGAAATCAAGGCTAATAAAGGTACAGGAACAACGGTAATTCAAAATTCCCCTGCAGAAGAATTAAAGAAATTTAAAGAACTTTTGGATATGGGAATTATTACAGAAGACGAATTCAACGCAAAGAAGAAACAAATTTTGGGAATTTAATAGTGGATAAAGGAGGAATAAAATGTTTTGTATATATTGCGGACAGCGACAAGAACAAAGCAACACAGTAATGCATTCGCAACAAGAAAGTTGCACGTGCAAAAAAGAAGAGAAACAAAAAGTAAGTTTTATAATTGCAGCAATAGCGGCTATTCATGCATTGTTTTTTGTCATATATTATAGTGTAACAATGAGTCATTATTGGGTTGGAAATATAATTCTTTTTTCAGAGATGCTTTTAAGTCTAATGATGATATTTTCTGGGTTTATTTTTGCAAAAAAAGAGAAAACGAAAATGATGTTACCTATTATTATAGGTGCGTTTACGTATATGCAAGTAAGTGAATTCAATCTGCTTAGTGTCAACGGATTTATAGGATTATCACTTGGGATAATGATGATATTAACATTATTTTTAAAATTAAAAGCTTTGATTATAGTCACGTTTGTATTTACTTGTATTGAAATAATAGCATTATTTATTGGTATTATTGGATTACATCAAATTTATATAACATGGTATTTATACTTGATATCTTCAATTATTTCAATGTTCCTATTGTTCTGGGGACAAGTTTGTCAAAAAAAAGAATAATAAGACGATAAAAACAAACAATTTAAAACCTTAAGAAAACGCCTGTACAAAAAGGCAACCGCAATTTGTGGTTGTCTTTTTATATACAATAAATGTGACACGACTTTCGTCGTGCCACCGTAGGGGCGAGCAGTGCTCGTCCGAAAAAATTTGCTAATTATATTTTAAAAAATCAAAAAAAAGGAAAAATTATTATATTTCTTTCTCTTTCATTTAATTGACATGAAAAAAAAGAAGTGATAAAATAAACCCATAAAACTATGACGGAAAGAGTAAAATATCTTTAACTCAAAGAGAGTCGCGGTAGGTGAGAGCGCGACAGGGCGAGATATTTGAAGAACGCTCCCGAGTTTGCGGAAGAAAGGAAACGAGTAGAACCGCACGGTTGTCGCCGTAAAGACGAAAAGAGTGGACTGCAAAGCAGTCAATTTGAGTGGTACCGCGGATAATAATTATTCCGTCTCAATGTTGTGTTGAGACGGTTTTTTTATTTTTATAAACAAAATAAATACTTCGATATACTTAATAATGATTTGAAACTTCGTTTCATGAATTGACTGCACTATGCTTGTCATGAATT
>JAZSRG010000123.1:0-1685 GCA_045538365.1 Clostridia bacterium | reverse complement strand
AGTTACTTCCTCTGTAATGGAATATACAGAAGCTTCCACATTCTGAATATAGGTATTGATTTTCTCCGTACTCTGTTTCTGTACATCAATCGCTTCTGCGGATGCATTTACTTCATCTGTGAGATTTTCCATATCACGCTGTGTTGCATCGATAGCATCCTTTAAAATATGGTTTGTAATAGGTAGTATTTTCGTTTTAATATCAGTCATGTTTGATTATTTTAAAATTCCTTTTATGAGCGGAAAGATTTCAAGATACGCTGATATGAATAAGTTTGATTATAAAACTTATTATAAAAATATTGCAACGGATAGAAAAGGAAACATTTTCATAACTTTAGGACAACCTGCAGTGCCTGCCGATATAACGTTAGCAAACGTGATGAGTTATAAGTACAATCCATCAAATAAAACAAAGAAGGTTCTTTGGGGCTTTTTGTTTATGATAATAGCATTTATGGGATTGATTTTCTTATATAAAGGAATATCGGAATCTTTGGCTCGACTCGTAGTTATATTGCTTTCATCTCCGCCAGATAAATTCGTTTCTTTATCAGATATTTTTAATCTCAATCCGTCGCTTATAATTGGATTAGTTCTATTTTTGGTAGTTCCTATCTTTAAGCCAATAATAGATAACGACAAAGCAAGCGCTCGAAAATTTGTAAAAAGCATAAAATACCAAGGCTAACATTGTAAACGACATAGGTCCAAAAAAGCATCTCTATTGTATTAGAGATGCTTTTTTGTATTAATCATTGTATCTTTATTCCTCACAAAGTGTTTCGCCGGTATTTGCGTCTTGGAAGACTATCCAGTAGCCTTGTTGTTCGTCGGGGGTGGTGGGGAGCCACTGGCAATATTTTTTCATTGAGTCGGGGGGATAGTTTCCTATCTCACTCGGCACGCCGTAGCAAACGTAGCGTGGGGTGGCGGACTCGCGGATAAGTCCCACGACGTAATGACCGTCCTCCCTTTTTACCTTTACCCACGTGGAGTCGGGGATAAGGTGTTCTAAAATTTCGTCCTTTGGATAAACCACGAACATTTCGTCAAGATTTGGCTTTACGGAGCAATAAAACTTGGCTTTATCACGCGCAGGCTCTCGCGCCACTATTTCGTCGATTTGGTTATTTTGCTCTATTGCCCTTTCTAATTCCGTTTTTTGGGGAAAAGAATTTTCTTGATTTTCATTTGTTTTTATTATTTCTTCGTTATTTACTGCGGTTTCTTCTATTATTTCTTCGCTCTTTTTTTCAATTTTTTCTTCATTTTTCGCACTAAAATACTCTGAAATCGCCTTTTTTATTTTATTGCACGGCGTTCCGTCTTCGTTTTTTAGAGCCACGACATTTTGTTTTTTGAGCACGGCGCACTCGATTTTACCACTCGTTCTCTTAAAGTCAAAATCTACGGGAAAAGTGGAAAAGTAGTGAGAATTTTTATCGTCGCATACGAAAAAACCGTCGAAATCGTCCGTTTTGTTTTTCACACTTATATTTAATTTATCTCCGCTATCCAAAAGGTTTACCGAAACTATGGGTTTGCCGTGGGGCGTGACAAAAATCAATTTCTTTTTACAATACATATTCGTCCTCCAAAATATCTTATTCTAAAAAAATTTCCGTATTACAAAAATTTTTAGCAATATCGAAAAAGTATATATAAAAACGTTGACAAATACC
>JAZSRG010000071.1:0-2349 GCA_045538365.1 Clostridia bacterium | reverse complement strand
TAATCTATTCTCGTTATCCGTTTCAAATATAACGCCTTCATTTTTATATTTTTTCAAAATAAAATGCGTTGCAGTTGAAATAACCGAACCAACACAAGACAATTTTTCGGTTACAAACATAGCAATATCTTGTAACGTAGGCGCTTCAATAAACACTGCAAGGTCGTATGCGCCACTCATAAGATACACGCTTTTAACTTCATCAAAATTATAGATTTCCGCGGCAATAGCATCAAACCCTTTGGCTCGTTGCGGAGTTACTCTTACCTCTATAAGTGCTTGAACTCCCGATTCCGTTTTGTTTGAATTTACTACTGCAGAATATTTTAAAACAACGCCTTGCTCTTCCAATTTTTCGATTTCTTGAGCAACTGCTTCTTCCGTACTATTTACAAGAACGGCAATTTCTTTTGCGCTCAATCTGCAATCGTCTTTTAAAATTTTAATAATTTCTTTTTGAAGTTTTTCCATAGTGTTCTCCAACTATATAATAAATATTTAACCTATTTTATTTACTTTTTCAACAATTTCGTTAGCAATTCTCTCAGCGATAGATAAATCTTCGCACTCAACCATTACTCTTATTCTTGGTTCTGTACCCGATGCCCTAACGAGAATACGACCAATAGACTTGATTTCTTCTCTACATTTATTTATAAATTCCGCAAGTTCTTCGTTGTTCATAACGCGGATTTTATCTTTTACCGACACGTTGATATTAACTTGCGGGTAAAGTTTAACGTCTAAGCACTCCGAAATTTTCTTGCCTGCAAGTAATAATCTTGCTACTTGAATTGCCGCCAAAATACCGTCGCCCGTGGTAGCAAATTCCGTCATAATAATATGACCGGACTGTTCTCCACCGATAACTGCTCCCGTTTTAAGCATTAATTCCATAACGTACTTATCCCCGATATCTGCGCGAAGAAGTTTAATTCCTTTCGCTTCAAGGGCTTTTTGTATGCCCATATTCGTGTGATGCGTACCTACGGCTATATTTTCTTTAAGTTTGCCTTCCTTCAAAAGATTGGTCGCAACCAAATATATAATTTGGTCCCCGTTAATTTGGTTTCCGTTTTCGTCAACAGCCAAAAGTCTATCCGAGTCACCGTCAAAAGCAAAACCAACGTCACAACCTTTTTCAACGACTTTTTGAGTTAAACCTTCAGGATGTAGCGAACCGCAACCAACGTTTATTCTTAATCCCGTATTTTCCGAGTTATATACTCTAACGTCTGCGCCAAGTTCTTTGAAAACTTGGGGCGCAACTTGATACGCCGCTCCGTTACAGCAATCTAATACGACTTTTAGACCGTTCAATCCTTCGGGACAAGTTTTACGCAAATAATCTACGTAAATATCCGAACCGTAATCAATTCTCTTATATTTTCCAAGATTTGGATGAGTAACGTAATTACCCTTCGTAAAACAATCTTCTATTGCTGCTTCGTCATCTTCTAAAAGTTTATATCCGTCCGAGCCAAAAACTTTAATTCCGTTATATTCGGGTGGATTGTGCGACGCGCTAATAACTACGCCGTAGCTTGCGCCAAAATATTTAGTCAAATAAGCAATTGCAGCGGTAGGCATAATACCTACGTCCAAAACATTACCGCCACCTGCAGTTACGCCGGACGCAACGGATAATGCAAGCATATCGCCAGATTGTCTTGTATCACGGCCGATAACAACGGTCGGATACTTCTTTAATACAGTAAGCGCGTTTCCGCACTTATAAGCAATATCCGCAGTCAAATCTTGATTTGCAATTCCGCGGATTCCATCAGTACCAAAATATCTTTTCATTTTACTCCCCCAAGTACAAGTATTTTTATACTAATCTTTCTTTAAATATTTTTCCGCTCTGCCTTCTTTTATTGTTTCGCGCGCGCGAGCAATAACTAAAGCATTATCATCTACAGAATGTGCAACCGTCGAGCCTGCCGATCGAAAGATACCGGATTGTCTGCGCAAGCGTACGGATACGGAACGTACCATTGTGCGCCAGAAAGTATCTGTTTCTGAAGAAATGCTGAAATCGGCCCGGAAGCTGGCTATTGAATTGTTCAGCACCATGGACATCAAAAGCGATGAAGATAACCTTTGCGGTCAGATTGCCTCTTTGCTTAGTGACCTGAAAAAGAAGAACGATCAGATTCTGAACCATTATCACACCACGGTGCAGTATCCCGGCAAGAAAGTGGTGGATGATGGCAAGCGCATCATGGAACACATTTTGCTCTATACCGGTGATCACACTGCCTTCCTGAAAGCTTTTCTGGATGCAGAGGATGATTTGCTGGATTGGTCGGAAGACTTCAGAGAGGTTTCTTTCTTCTTTGCCAACCA
>JAZSRG010000215.1:0-6939 GCA_045538365.1 Clostridia bacterium | reverse complement strand
TCTAAAGCAGGACTCGGATTTTTAATCGTCTACGGCGGTCAAATTTTCAAACTTGATTTAGTTATGTGTAGCACCGTAATTTTATGTGTGCTTGCAGGCGGAATGTACGCTATCGTTGCTCTTATCGAGAAAAAACTCTCTAAAAAAGCAGATTAACGCGTACGCTAAAGACAATACGCCTATTAAACCTATTATGGGATAACCGACCATTACAATTTTGGAAAAGCCCATAAATTTGGTACAAAAAATTATTACGCAAAAGAAAAAGATTGTAATTAATTCACTTTTGAATAAGGTTTTAAACTGTGGAAGAAGGAGCGCAACGTCACTAAGCAAAGTCGTTAAAATCGCTAAATAAATAACGATACTTGCAAACGCTCCTAATCCCACGGTTTTTGCAACGCTTAACACAGGCATTGATGCAATCGAGTGTTTTATCGTAATTTTTACACAAACCAAAAGCACGCCAACTATTAAAGTCGTAATTAGCGCGCTTATTAAAATTTGTTTTACACTCATCTCTTTCCCCTCTTTTTTCACCATCATTCCTGCCGTAAATATATTCATAGACGCGTACAAAAACGCAGGAAATACGGCAATTTTCCCAAAAGTTTCACCGTTTTCTCCCGACTTTATAAAAACAGCAAAAAGTAAGGCTACGATTATAGGAACTATTACGGAATTTAACGCGCTTAAACTCTTATTTTTTCTCACGATTACATAACACAAAGCCGTGGTTAAAAATCCGCCGCCCCCAAAGCCTAAACAATCAAAAATCAATTCTTCAACAGCAGTGACCATTCCTAAAAAAGATATAATCAAGGCTATGATTTTTATTGTTTTCCAACACACTATGACAATTCTTGATTTTAATTGATTATTCGTTTTTCCTAAAAACATAAAAAGCGCGCTAAATAAACCGAAAAAAAGCGCAGATAGGCATACACTCCCTATTCCTGCACCGCTAAAATACAATTTAATTTCCTCCCCCGTTGCAAAACCCGCTCCGATAACCGTTCCAATAAATAAACACGACGACTTAAACGCGCAAAAAAAATCCCTCATAATACAGTTTATTATAAGGGATTTGGTTATATTCTTTTATTTATTGTCTTCAATCTTTTCGATTATTTTCTTCATTTTGGTATCCCCAATATGTTTGGGTGAATTTATCAACACGTCGTTTATATAAAGTTTGAAAGCGCAACCTAAAAAGTGCGCCGCTTTTTCACTCATAACTATTCGGCTTAAGTATATTTTAAGATACTCCATAACGGACGACGAGTTGTTCATATAGATTTTACTCATTATAGCGTTATTTTCTTTATCTACTTCTACGTAACTTTTCTTTATAGAAAAATTAACCCTATCGTGAATATCCTGCGGATTAAAGTTTTCTCTTAAAACTCTCGTCTTGTGCGCATCAGACTTATCGGCAATAACCAAAGCCGCAGTCAACGTGTTTACGATAGAGCCTATCTCTTCTTCGTGATTTCCTATTGCCGCGACTATTGCGTTTATATCGTCGTAAGGCATATTAAATCTTTTCAATATATCGTAAACAATAACCGCAGAAGTTATTCCGTGATGCATTCTATTTATCGTATTTCCCACGTCGTGAAGATATCCTGCTATCATTGCGCATTCTACGTCGTGAGCGCTATACCCTAACGACTCAAGTACGTACCCTGCCGTTTTTGACACGTAAGTGGCGTGTCTTGCGCCGTGTTCTGTGTAATTCATTGCGCGCAAAACTTCCCCCGACGAATTTATCAAGGCTTTTACTTCATCATCTTGTTTAATTTTTTGTAATAATTCCATTAAACTCCACCTTTTTTAATAACTTGATATTTTTTATCTTTAGGCATTTCTCCACCTAGTCTTTCAACGGCGTTTCTAAGTTCCATAAACTCATAGTAATCCATTATGCTGTCATCCGCGTAAGACAAAAGAACGTCGATAGCGTCAGGATTTCCGTAACTGCCCAAATAAGCGCAATACAACGCTCTATTTTCGTCTTCTCTCGTAAATATTTTGACAAGCCACTCGTATATTCTTGTGTTTCCAGTGTAAACGTAAAGAACGTCTATAAGGTTTCGTTGAGTGATATCGTCCACTTCGTCCATTACGTTTAATATATCGTTTACAATATTCTCGTGCGTACCGTCGGACAACGTCTCTATAGCCATATCCACGAGTTCGCTTTGGCTTTCGGGATTTAGTATAACGTCAAGCAAAAGTTTATCGGCTTTCGTGGTTGAAATATCTTTTAAAATTGAACAAGCGGGACAAGCGTATTCAGGATAGTTTTTAATAATATCCATCAAAACGTCAACTTCGTCTTCTCCGCACGCTTCCGCTATCATACTACTGATATCTTCACCGTCTTTAACGTATTGCAAAACGTATTCCCCTAATTTACCGTTGCTTTTAAGGTCGTCTATAAAGCCTTGCGGTGTTTTTCCGCCAAGTTCACTTGATTGGGTATTTAGCCACTTAACGTATTTTGCGGGAATTTCTTGTTCTATTTTATCCGCGCTTATTTTACCCAAGGTTTCAGAAAGGTAATTATTTAAAAAATCGTCAAATAGTTTATCAAAATCAATTGTTTTCGCCATTTTCTTCACCATTACATATTTTTTCGTATTTTTTTAACGTTTTTATATTTACTCCAAAAACGTTACTTAATTCCTTGTTTGAAAGTTTAACGTTTTCCGCAACGCTTTTATACATTACAGCCGCGAGAGCAAAAGGCGTACACAAATAATAATCGGGCAAAAACTCTAATTTTTCCCAAACTTTTTCCGCATACTCACAAAGTTTTTGCTCAAATCTTTGTTCCCTCATAAAGAGTTCAGAATAGGCTATAGCGTAAGCGTCCGCCCAAAGCAAACCCGTCCTACTTTTTTCCGTTATGGTCATATAATCTTTTGGATACACCGGAAGGCTTGACTTAATATTTACACCTTGTACTAAATGCAAAACTTTGTCATAACCACTGCAAACGAGCACTCTTACGCATTTGCATTTTAAATACCCTTCAACGTTCATATCACGCAAAATTTCCGTCAATAAACCGATACATTTTTCATCTTTGGTTTGACAAAGTCTAAACAATATAACAATTTCATCGTCTTTGCAAAAATAAGCGTGATTGGTTAAATACCAATAAAGTAGTCGATAATTTCTTTCTTCTTTTAGTTTTATAACGAAGGCGTCAAAATCAAAATCGTTTTCCATTTTTTCCGCACCGAATAGCGCGCGACTCTCCCCTATATGAAACAAGGTTTCACCATGCAACATAATAACGGAATATGGCATAACTTCAACTTGTTCTACCTTCATTTTAAATTCGGTATCACTCAACATAATAGTGTCTTTGGGGTAAAGTTTTTTCATGTCTTTAAGTATAGATAATCCACCCTTTTTATTGCCCGAATTATAATATGCGATTGCGCGAAGATGCATAACGTTTTTATCGTACTTTTGAAAATGCAGTTTGTCCAAATACTTAACGGCAAAATCATGCAACTCTGCCTGACACATAGCAAGCGCAATTTTTCTTATATCTTCTTCGTCGGTTACAGCAAGAGAATCAATCTTTTTTGCAATACTTTCCGCCTTGTCTTTTTGGTTTAAAGAAGCGTACGCTGCAAGCATAGTGGACAGTGCAAAAACGTCGTTCGGTTTATGCGATAAAACGTAATTACACTCTGCCAAAGACTCTTCAAAAGAGCCTAACATAAGTTTGATAAGTGCTATATTATTCCGCGCTTCATAGAATAGTTTAGATGATTTTGGGACGTTTTCAAAGTAAGGAAGGGCTTTTTCAGGGTTGTTTCTCACTAATGCCAATATGTCTTCATCAAAGCGTTTTTCTTCGTTAGAATTGACAAAAGAAAAGCCTCTATTTTTTACACCACCCGTAACTTCTTCAAACTCCTCACCCATATCGTCAATTTCGTAATTCATTTTTTGAAGTTCTTCCGTGTTGTGTAAAAATATCTTTTTAAAATACTCCCCCGACTCTTTATCATACCCCATAAAAAAGGCTGTACGACAAAGCCCAAACAAACATTGAATAGACGTGTTTCCTTTCACGTATGCTTCTACAAACGAATCAAAAGCCATATCAACTAAACCTACTTGAAGATAGGACTCTCCCATCGCAACGCAAGTTGACGTATCGCCACTAATTTTATAAGCCTCGCGCATTGCGTTAACAGCGGACGGTACGTTTCCTTTTTTCATATATTCGTCTGCTAAAGACATTTGAACTTCAGCAGTATTTTCAAACCTTAATACTTTACTCATTACTTCTCGCAAAAGAAAAATACTCTTTGACTATTCTCTGTAAGTTTTGTCAATTTATCCCCAAACAGTTTAACTTTAAATCCAATATTTTGCAATACACTCACGAGTTCTTCCGTTTTATACACACTCATTTCGTGTGTTTCATCTCGTCTAATATAATTATCCCCGTCTTGCGGAATAAAATATGCAATACTCATAACCAACTTTTTACGAACGAGCGAATTACACCATAAATACGTGATATCGTCACGGTCTTCAAAGTATTGCTCGTTTGCCATTTTTAGTAGTTTATATTTACTGCTTATATCAAAAATAAATTTACCACCGCAACTTAACGCGTTATATACTTTTGTAGCAACCTTTTCAAACTCTCGAATACTTGGTAAATAATTGAAAACGTCGCACATAGCCGTAACGAAATCTATTCTTGAAAATTCTAAATTTGCTATATCGTTTTGGGCAAAAATCGGTTTAACGCCTGCTTTTTTAGCGTTTTCTCTTGCTATTTCAAGCATTTGAGAAGAAGAGTCAACGCCAACAACTGCGTGACCCTTCTTGGATATTTCTATTGCAAATTTTCCGCTTCCAGTACCTAAATCAATACCTTTACCTTTTATCTCGCTAAGTATCTTGGACGTCGCTTTTTCATAAGGATATCCGCTTATCAATTTATCGTAAAAGGTAGCGAGCACGGAATACGGTACGTTATTGTTTCTCATTTTCTTCCACGGACTCGTTTTCTTTATCAATTTCTTCAAAGAATTTTTCTTTTTCGTCCATAAATTTCTTGATATCGTCACGACCAAAGTTTTCGCGAAGCGTTGCCATCTCGGGTTCACTCTTCTTCTTTTTCTTCGGATTTACGTAACGTTTTACGTTTTCAGATTTCTTTTGTTGCTTATCATCATGAACTTCGCCGTCTTCTTCTTTTGCAACGTAAATACCACGCTTGTACGCAGAGTTGTTTGCTCTTTTGTTAACCGACTTATCTAATACGTATTGAACGTAAACCGTCCACATTAAAGCCAAAACGGCTATACCCAACACGATAAGAATCATAATAACCATAGCCATAATTTGAGAGCCGAACAACATACCGAGCAAGAAAGGTAACGCCGTCAACAAGAGCATTCCTATCGTCATTGGGAGCATTGCTAAAGACAAAAGCGCTGCGTTTTTGATGAGTTTTCTCAATTTCATCTTATACATTGACATCGTAGGCAACAAATACAACACTATACCTGCTACCATAAGCATTCCAATAATAGCAAGGATAACAGCGGCTATACCTAACGCATCAACGTTTTCTTGCAAAGATTGAATATTAAAAAGTCTTATTGATAAAACAACGGCGGAAATAATAAAACCTAATACGAAAAATACGACTAAGTATTGCTTCCAACCAGTCTTGATTCCTTTTAAATAATCTTGACCAACGGTTACGTTTTCTCCCCATACCATGTTTCTTACAACGTACATAAGCCCTGCAAAAGGAATACCTAATAAACCTATTGCTGGAATCAACGCTAACATCAAAGGCGTAGTTCCCATCATTACGGCGATACTTGCGTCCGCTTCACTACTCATTTGCGAGCCGGGATATCCTATACCCATGTTTCCCGTAAAGTTAAAACTTGCGCCTATCGCTTCAGATATAGCAGGAAAAACGATAAGTACGAGAAAAACGAAAGGAATACCAATTAAAACCGTCAATAAGTTTGCTTTTACTAATTTTGCTAACTGATTTTTGATAATATCCCAAAACTGTTGTTTACGCGTAGTTGGAAGTTTTAATCTTCTTGCGTCGTTTGGATTTATCTCCATTTTATTTATAAGTCCATTTTCAGCCATTGTTTCACCTCTATTGATTCACACTAAAAAGTAAATTAACATATATATAATACACTATTAACAAAGAAATATCAATAAATAATGAGCAAAATCGTGAAAAAGTTTTGACAACGTTGCTCCACTGTGATAAAATAACTCAAGCGAAATATATTGACGCGACTTTGTACTGATAAATTGTACGCTTTTACGCGTCGGGAGGATAAATATTATGAAAGAATACGTTGTTGCAGTAGTTGGCGCTACGGGTATGGTTGGAAGAAAGTTTTTACAAGTACTTTCAGAGAAAAAACTTCCCGTTTCAAAATATTATCTTTATGCTTCGAGCAGAAGCGCAGGTAGTAAAGTAGATTTCATGGGTGAAGAACATACCATTATCGAACTTAAAAAAGAAAATATCGTTGACAAAAAAATCGATATCGCTCTCTTCTCTGCAGGAGCATCTGTAAGCCGTGAGTTTGCACCTATATTTGCAAGCATCGGTTGTACCGTAATTGATAACAGCAGTTGTTGGAGAATGGATCCTGAAGTTCCTCTCGTAGTACCCGAGGTTAACCCCGAAGATATTGAGTGGAATAAAGGTATTATTGCTAACCCGAATTGCTCCACTATTCAAGCAATGGTAGCATTAAAGCCCCTTGACGATGCTTTCAAAATCAAACGTGTTGTTTACAGCACCTATCAAGCAGTATCAGGCGCAGGCGTTGCAGGATTTAACGACCTTAAAGACGGCGTTAACGGCGAAGCACCCAAGAAATTCCCCTATCCTATCTTTGG